>JBGTHH010000434.1:0-23093 GCA_041746275.1 Pirellulaceae bacterium
TACCGTCGGGCCGGTGCTCGATATAACGGAGCTTTCCCGTGGCGACATCGTGTAGTCGCAAAAAGCCATTCGAACGGCCCGAGATGAGCCATTGGCCATCGGTGCTGAAGTCCACGACCGTGACGGGGCCGGACCCATCGGCAAGGACGTGCTCTGGGGAATCCTGATCGAGGCGGTAAATGGCCGCCAGCCCCTCGGCACCCGCCGAAGCCAATCGCAACCCGTCGGGCGAAACGGCTAAACTCTCGATAGTGCGAGTATGCGGCGTGGCCCACGTCTTCATTCGCTCACCACTCGCCACCTCCCAGAGCGACAACTCGGGCGAACGTCCACAAGCTACAACTTGGCGACCTTCGTCGAGAAACGCGACACCGTACACCACTTCACCAGGAATGACGTTCAGCCAATGGATCGGTTCCCACTTACCGACATCCCACACACCCACGCGTCCATCGTCCCCTGCGGTAGCCAGCGATTGACTGTCCGGGGAAAAGGCCAAGCCGTTGACTTCGATCTGACTCGTCTCCAGCGTATGGCTCAGGCGATAGTCCGCGGAGACATCGAAGATTTGGACGGCACCGCGATTTCCCGCGACCGCATACCAACGTCCATCGGGTGAATAAGTGGCGTACCAAATGGTCTGGTCGACCTGCGCGATGAGGCGACTGCGTGGAGTCACTTGGTCTCGCAGGTAACGCCAAGCAAACTCGGCTTCACGTTCCGGATGGCGTTGTAGGAGGCGCGCGGCGCTGCGCAGATCGTTCTTCCGCCAAGCCTCCGAGGCCAATTGCAAGTTCGCGGCATACAGCAATTGCTTCGCGCGACGCTCGTTCGCTTCCGCGAGCTGCTGTTGTTGGGTGGAGGTCAGCAGGGACTCATTTAGACGCACCACTGCGTCGGTCAACTGGACGTTGCGTTGCTCGATGGCTCGATTCAGCGCGAAGGTCGAGTAGCTGTGCCAGAACAAGGTGGCGATCAGGCACAGGGCGAGTCCGGCCACACCGGCCAGTAGGCCCGCCACCGCGGGTTTGCGACGGCACCAGCGCCAGCCACGATCCAGCGACGAGGAGGCTCGTGCATGAATGCTTTCGTGGGCTAAGTATCGCTTCAGGTCCTCAGCAAGTTCCTGGGCTGTGGCATAGCGTCGCGCGGGCGACTTCTCTAAACACTTCAGGCAGATCACGCTCAGATCCTGCTCGATGGCGGGATTCAACGTTGCGGGGGGCACCGGTTCCGTTTCCGCGACTTGTCGAAGCGTATCGACCAGGTTGGCCGCCAAGAACGGCGGACGTCCCGTGAGCAAAGCGAATAGCACGCCGCCGAGCGCGTAGACGTCGGAGCGGGGGCCAACCTCGGCATGCCGTCCCAACGCCTGTTCGGGAGACATGTACACGGGCGTCCCCAGCACCATGCTGGATACGGTGTCTTCGCTCTCCGCTTCGATCACCTTGGCCAAGCCAAAATCCGACAAGCGTGGCACGAAGGGAAAGTCCGTCGCGAGCACCTCCGACGACGGGAACAATAGAACGTTGGCGGGTTTGATGTCGCGATGCAGGATGCCTTGCTGATGACTGTGCTGCACCGCTTCTGCTAACTGAGCGACCAATTGCGCGGCACCGCGCGGTGCCATCGGTTCGTTACGCTCCCGCAACCACTCGGCCAGTGTCGGACCACTGCAATAAGCCAGCGCGATATATGGCAAGTCGCCGTCCTCGCCCGCTTCGTACGTCGGCGCGATGTGCGGATGGTCCAACTGCGCGGCGGCTTGAGCCTCGCGGACAAAGCGCCGCTGCAAATCGGCCGCCGCCAAGGCATGCCAACGCGGCACTTTCAAAGCCACCAGCCGATCCAGCCAAGGATCTTGTGCCAGATAGACAACGGCGAAGCCACCCGAACCGAGAACTTGCATAATCTTGAAACGCCCAATCTTCGCGGGCATATGGGCGAGTAGTGCGGAACGCGTGCGGATTCGCGGCCGCGGCAGAGCCGCCTCCAATTCTTGAAGGCACCACTGAGCCAGTGCCAAGTCAGAAAGTTGGAAACTGTGGCGGCTGGACTGGATGGCCGCGATGTCGATGGTGGGCACCTCGCCCGCTCGCAACGCTTCGTCGTAATGGATCAGGGAAGCGGCGAACTCCAGATCCCGGTTCTCCTCGTTACTCACGAGCGACACCGGGAATTTGGCGGTTGATCGTTTTCCCCAATTCCAAAATCGCACGGCCCCACAACATGCGTGCGGCGTCGGGGCTCCGCTCCATGCGCCGAGCGATCTCTTCAAACGTCAAATCTTCCTGCTGCCGCAGTAGGATCACGGTGCGATAGTCTTCGGGCAATTCCTCAATCCCAGTCTTCACGCGTGCCGCAGCCTCCGCCCGCCGCATCGCACTACTGGCCGGTTCGGACTTGCCACAGATGATCGCCTCCGACAGCCGCCGCTCGCGCCGGGAATCATCGATTTCGCTGGAATCCAGATGCCGAGACAAGTTCGTTCACCTTGTACTGGAGTACACTATCCTTGAATTCACATTCGTGGTGCGTCGTTCGCGAACTTTGACCTTTAAGGAATCAACACCGCAACATCGATAAGACTTGTCGGACAGATAATATTCATGATTGCTTCCCCAGTAGAACTATCTTATACGGCCACAGGGGGCGGCCTGTCAAACAAACGTTCCTGTCGCAGGCTCAAGTACTTCCCACAGAAGCAAATGTCAGCGTTCAAGAAATCCTAGAGGCGTTAGCTGACAAGGCCTTTGGTCACGAGCATGAAGACATCCTCGAGCGTGGGCTCCTTTTCACCAAAACTGTGCAAGCCCACGCCCTCTTGAACAAGCTTGGTGAGGAGGGCGGCCACGCCTTGATCGTCGGTCTCCAATTCGACGGTGGCCGTATGGTCCTCGATCTGAATGCCGCGGGTGGCGGGAGAACTGCGCAGGATCGATAGGCCGCGATCCATGTTCTCGGTGAATTTCACCAAAACCATCCGATTTCCGCGAATGCGACGATACACATCCTTCATGGGTCCATGCATCAACAATTGGCCACGTTCGATGATGCCGATCGAGGTGCAGCAGTCGGCGAGCTCGGTCAGGATGTGGCTTGAAATCAAGATCGTCTTGCCCATCCGCCGCAATTCCTTCAGCAGCGCTTTGACCTCCACGCGCGCCCGGGGATCGAGACCGCTGGCCGGTTCGTCCAGGATGAGCACGGGGGGATCGTGGACCAGAGTCTTGGCCAAGCACAGGCGTTGCTTCATGCCGCGCGATAGACCGTTGACAAAGTCATCGCGTTTGTGACCCAGGTCCAGCAGTTCCAGGACATCATCGATCACTCGTTTGCGCTGCGAGCGACCGATGCGATAGGCCACGGCGAAGAAATCCAGGAACTCCCACACCTTCATCCCATCGTAAACACCGAAGTTATCGGGCTTGTAGCCGACGCTTTGCCGAACTCCCATGGGATCGCGCGTGACGCTGTGACCGTTGACAATGCCCTCGCCGCGACTGGCCTTCAGCAGCGTTGCCAAGAAGCGAATGCTGGTGCTCTTGCCCGCGCCGTTGGGTCCGATGAACCCGAACATCTCGCCGGCATCGATCTTCAGATTCAACCGTTCGACCGCGGTGAATTCGCCATAGTCTTTACCAAAATCAATGAGCTCAATCATACGTGTTGCCAGGTTGCCATGCGTGTTACTTCTCTAACGGATTGTCGGCGTTGTCCTGATTCGATTCGAGAAGGGCCGATTCGGGAATAACATCGGCCAGGCAGTTCACATCGGGACGAGGCGTGGGAAGTTCGCCACGGCGCAGGTGTACCAGGAACAGATTGCGACGGACTTCTTGAGCGGCCGCGGGACGGATGATCATGCCGGGGACATGCTCGTCGGTCCAGCCGATCAGTCGTACGTCGCCAGGACGCAAACGCAGCGCCAAGCTAGCCAGATCGACGAGTTGACCGAGCGACAGATCGCCCGCACGCGAATCGCGATACCAAGCCATCAGTTCCGCGCGACTTAGCTGTCCATCGGACGAGACATCAATCCGTTTCCAGTTAGCGGCGAGTGTGGGCTCGCTCGCGGCTTCCACAAAGTCCAATTGTTCGTCGCCATTCGCGTCCCAGCGCGCGAGGAGCAACTCGACTTGCCGTTCCACGCTGGCCGTGACGGGAGCGTTGTCCCACTCGGGAAAACGGAGCGACGAATCGCTGGCGGATTCAAAGCGTAGCGGTGTCGAGATCCCGCTGGTCAGTTCGCCCAACCAAGCACGTTCGAGCACGCCTTGCTCGGTGCGGCGCAAGACACCGGCACCTTGCAACGTGAAGGGAGTGCCGTTGTGGACGCTCCAAGCAGTCCCCGCGCCTGTCTCCAAACGAAACGAGCCGCCGAGATCGCTCATCTGTTCACAATGGACCGTGCCCGTGCTGTTCGAGGCCACTTGGAAACCGCTCAGATGCAACTCGCGATCGCGCCGCAAGCTCACGGTGTAGGTGGGATCGTTCAGCCCCAGAACGAAGTCGGTTCGCGCGGAGAACGGTTGTGCCAGCGCGCCCTCTTCGGCGAAGTTCAAGTCATAGGAAGACGACAGCGACGTATACAGCGCGGTGTAACGTGTGATGTGGGCGCGCGGGTAATCGGCTTGGACTTCGACAATCCCCACCTCCGTGACGCTGCGTGCGAACCCGATATCCAATTGCGCCAGTCGAATGACGGCCATCGCGCCGACGATCGCCATGACCGGTGCCGCGACCCAGGCCCACTCGACGCGTCCCAATAACCGAAAGAAGCCCCAGTTCACAGGTGCCAACACGATGAGGTACACGGTCAACACCTTGAATACGAAGGCCCCGTTCGGGATCGAAATTCCGGCGGCGACTTTCAACGCGTCGCGGGCTGCATCCGAGGCACCACTTTGGTCGTTCCACGCCGCCATACCCGACTTGGGGCGGAACGGATATCCGGTGAAGTACGCGTCGTTGTCGGGCGTGCCGACTTCACTGGTCGCGAGTAAACTGGCGACGTCCTCGGGATTCTCGTCGATCGGTGGGGTCATCGCGGTCTCTCGCCGCACGATCTCCTCGCCTGGTTCGAGACCGCTGCGGCCGCGCACTTGCGAGGCAAAATGACCCACGTCGCGAGTAAAGTAACGCAGGGAGGTCACGAGTCGCGCATCGCGGATCATCACCGGGGGATAGTCGGCCCAACGCGAATCCGGCAGATAGTTCTCGAAACTGAATTCGCGTCGCGGGCGACGCAGCAAACAGGCATTGAAGAAGCTATCGAAGCTGCTCCAGTTGACCACGGCACGATCGGTCAGCGAGAGTGCCGAGACGACGATGCGACCGGCTCCCAGGCGGCGTTCGACCAGCAGTCCGCCGGTGTGGGGCAAGTCCAGGGACAGCGGATGCTTATCGAGCCGCACGCCGATCAGCGGCTGATTTGGTGCGATCTCCAGCACGCGTCGACCAGTCTCCTGTTTGTCCGGCAAGGCCCAATGCTGATTGATCTCATCGATCGCCGCTTGACCAATCTCGAAGCTGCTCGTGGCCGTTGCGGGCAGATGATCCGCGAGAAAACTGCTTTGGAGTTTCTCTAACGAGTTCGGGCCACTCACGATGAGCTGGCCACCCCAATGCACCCAGTCGAGCAGCGCTTGGTTTTGCTCCGTTGTGAAGATGTTCGGATCAATATCGTCCCAGAGGATATACGCGAGACTGGTCCAAGTCAGCGCGTTGGAGGGCAGGGGTGCCAGCCTGTCGAACTGCGGCAGCAGGACTCGGTAATAGACGTACGCTTCGGTTTCGAGATCCCCAGCCGTAGGCGCGGATATGGCGGACAAACGTTTGAGGTAACCATAGCGATCGGGATCACTGGCGAGCACTAGAAAGAAATACTGATAACCGGCCATTTCCAACACCGGCTGCCAGTCCTTTTTAAGCAGGCTGCCGCTGGGACTGGCTCGCAACTCGCGGTACAGGCCAGCGGTCTTGCCCGCATCGGGAGCGGGCCGGGGAATGAAGAACGGCGATTCGAATCGCTTCTCTTGACCCTTCGGCAGTGGTGCGGGGCGCGAGGAAGCCAGCCGAAACGGCGTGCCATCCACGAGAAAGGGAAGCTCGGTGCGATCGGTCGCGAGCGTATGTAACTCCGCGGCCACATCTCGTTGATTGGATTTGATGTCGTGCATGAACGTCACCCAATGTCCTGGCTTCACGAGTGGCGTGGCCAAGGTTTCGTCCGACGGAACGGTGTGGGCTAGTTGAAACTCGAAATCCTCTTCCTGTTCTTTCTTTTTCTTTTCGTCGTCCGTCGACTTCTGCTCCCCTTCGACCAGCGGATCGCGCAGGCAGCCGCCGCAACCGGGCAAGACGAGGATGCTGGTCAACGACAAGAATAGCCAAAGCAACGTGGCTGGCGATGTGGCGATCGAACGCGGGAAGATGCCGTGTCCGGCTGGTGCTGGAGCAAATAAGGAATTGAGCATCACACCCAACCAACGTGCTGCGAAAAGTGGCCCGCAACATCAGCGAGAGTTGCCTGGCTCCCGCGACGGCACGCCTAGTTTACGTCGCGGGATGACGGGTGGGAAGTGCGCGGTACAGCCCGACGTAGCACTAGTGCTTTATCCAGGCTAAAAGTTGGAGTTGGAGTTGGAGTACAGCCTTCAGGCTGCCAATTACCGGCTAAGCCGGAACTCCAACCCGAAGACTTAGTGTTGTCAAAGCACTAACCACTGGCGACCAGATCGCGAATGTCGCGCAAGACAGCCAAATGGGCGGGAGTCCAACGGTTGTTCGCGTCTGCGGGCGTCGATTCGTCGCCCAATCCAGCCGATCGCGACTGGCGCAGCCGAGCCAGCAGCAAGTCGCGAATGCGATGCGCGTCGGCCACTCCCTCGATCAGACCGCAATGCGACGCGCTGCCCGAGGTTGGTGCCTGCGGTTGCACGCCGCCTCCGCCCGCCGTTTCGATCAGAACGTCGGCAATGCCGTACCAACGTTGCAATGGACCTTGTCGAACCGTGACGTTCTGAACATTCTCGAATGTGATCGTGGTTTCGTGAATGATCCAAATGCCGCGACGGATCCGCAGGCTGCGGTTGGTCATCACGTACCAAGTTGTGTCGTAACGCAAATGGAGGGCGAGGTAAACGAGGATGTCGGGCACGATCAGCAGGAACAAGGCCGGTAGTGCCGACAACAGACCAATCTTCGGCTCATTGACGGCCAGGACCAACCAAAACACGAGGACAATCAGATTGATTAACGCGAGTCCGATCCAGAACTGTAACTTCAGGTACTTCAGGAAGCCCCGCGCGGGCTGAAACGATTCGGCGGTATCTTGGTCGAGCGTGGGTAGGGCAGGGGGGCGGTCTGGTACACGAAACCAGCGCGTCATCACACCCCACACACCTGAATAAAACCACTGGGAGGCCCGTTCAATTCGATCGTTCATCGCGGCTGCTCCAGGACGGCTGACTTCGCCTTGAGCAGATCGCGAATCTCACGCAGCAGAACCAGCGCGGCATCGTCGTTCGATGCAACCGTGGCCTCACCCACCTCCGACTCGTTTTCGCCTCGCGCACCGCGCATTCGCGTGTAGAGATAATCTCGCAAGGCGTCGGCCTGCAAGACGCCCTCGATACTCATTTCGGGACCGGAGTTTCCCGAGGCGGTCTGTATTCCGACCGTGGCTAAGCCCATCCAGCGTTGTACTAAATTCCGCGTCAGATGGATGTCTTGAATGCGGCGGTAGGTCAGGTGAATCTCGCGTTTGAAGAGGATGCCCCAACTCATCGATACGCCGCTGTCGTCGAAGCTGTATCGCAGGGTATGGAACTTGAAATAGAGGGGCACGAACGTGAGCGGAAAGAAGGGACCGCTCAGCAGCGACACCAAGCCGAAATAACGCAGCAATAAATTGTCGGGCCGTGTGATCTGTGTGGGTTCGAACGTTGTCGGGGTGCGATCCGGGGATAACGAAGTCATGCGAACGCTTTCCAACAACCGTAGAGTGACTCTGGGACTCCCACATCTACATCGAAGTGGTTTTCGCTGACACCGGGTCGTTCTTGCCGAATCGTCATCAGAATTCGCCGTCGACGGCCTGGGGTTGAGTCAGGCTGCTTCTCGCCTCGACAATCGCTAGCTCGTGCCGTTGACGTTCGAGGAAAAAGCTGACGTGAGTATAGCCACAGGTTTCCAGTAACTCCAGCGCCTCCACAAAGCGGTCACCCACGCGACCGGGCTCGTGGGCATCGGCCCCGATTACCACGGGGATGCCGCGCTCATGCATCTCAACCAGCATCTCGGGAAAGGGGTTCATCTCGGCGATCGTCTTGTTGGCCCCGGAGGTATTCAACTCCATCGCCATCCCGGTCTTGGCGATGCGATCGAGGGCTCGGCACAGTTCGGGCATGATCGACACCGGATCCCAACTCCTGCTCGTGTGGTTTTTGATCAAGTCGGGATGGGCCAGGCAATCGAATAGGCCAGTTTCCGCGGCGTCGGCCAGCAGTTGGAAGTACGTGACTTGCACGACTCGCAAATCGTCGTCCCAGTAACGCGTGTAGAATTCCTCGATCTGTGGATGCACCGATCCAAGCACATAGTGGAAATCGGCGGAGCCCAGTTGGCGTTCGAGCCAGGCTTCATAACCGGCGAAGTAATCGGCTTCCAAGCCCAGTCGCACATCGATCTTTCCGGACCAAGCGTCACGAGCCCGAGCGACCAGATCAACGTACTCGGAGAATTGCTCGGGCCGCATTCGCACGCGAGCCGAAAAACCGTTGGGCATGGGATTGTGGCAAGTTACGATCATCCCCCGCAGCCCGCGCTCGAAGGCACTTGCCGCGTACTCCTCGGGTTCACCGAAGGCGTGCCTGCACAAGGGAGTGTGCGAGTGGGTTTCGTATAACAGACGTGCCGACATCACGACTCCTTGAAAACTTACACATGGCGAGCCCCACCCCACGCTGTCGCATGAAGATAACAACTACCGTGCTATTCTATCAGGCAGAGAAGTGAATGCCTGTCCGAAAAGGGATCGGATCCTTTGGAGGCAAGTCGATTTCACTGGTTTTTTGGCCTCGCCGGAGAGGTTCCGCCCCTCAGTCGGACAGACCCTGAACGTGCCGTCGGCCTGGAGCTACCGATTGGAAATCAGAATCGACGGATGTGGGGCGTCGGACATCGCCGCGACGATTTGCCGCCCATCCGGCGTGATCTCGATGGACCGAATCGCCTGGCCCGCGTGTGGCGATTTATACAGGATTCCTAAATACTGCCTCGTGGGCATGTGCCACGCCCGAATACTACCATCGTTGTTTCCGGCCAGCAGCGTCCGGCCATCGGGGGTGAACAACAAGCACTTCGTGCCACCATGAATTCTGTCCGTGACTAGCATGGGGTGCATGGCTTCACGTTCCACGACGCGGAGCGTTTCCTCGTCGTCAGCAAAGGCCAATAAAATACCGTCGGGTGAAAGCGCCGCAGTCTCGCCGGCATCGCACTCCACCTGATGAATCCGCTGACCGTTTCTCCAGTCCCAAAACGTGATGTTGTCCGCATCATCCTCGGGTAGAAGCAGCGTTTGACCACGGTTGGGGAACAGGATCGTTCCAGCTTTCCTACAAGCTGCCTGCCATGCCAATTCGGTGGTTTCGATTCGCCAATCCAGAGTGGTCCGATACGCGAAGAGCGTTTCGTCGTCGGCGGCCAGCAGGGTGCGGCTATCGGGAGTAAAGCCGATGCTTCTGATCAGTTTCCCGCCCGACTGATGCACTTGCCTGAGCCGTCGACTTTCCAAATCCCAGACCCCGATCTCGCCACGCAATCCTCCAATGGCGAACCAGCGATGGTCGGGAGAAATCGCGCTGGTATGCGCCAGAAATGGAGCCGTCTCAAAGTATTCTTCCGTTTCGTCGGGATTCAACGGATAACTCAGCGGCGTGGCCTGCTGGCCAATCGCCGTGGTGATCACGCGTGTGGCGGAGTGGTCTAGCCCAGCAGAGTTCACACTATCGCGTGTGCCTAAGATGCGCCAGTCGAACAAGGAGTCAATCCGCCACACCTTGGTTTGGCCGTCCCGACCGGTGGTGACCATACGATCTTGATCGAGAAAGCAGACGGAGGTGACAATGCCATCGTGCGCGGCGACGATCGCCTTCACGCCGTTGCCTGTTTGCACATCACTCCAATCATCTTGTGCGACCGTTTTCATTCCCATGACTTGCAGAGTGCCATCCGGACTGGCTGCCGCGAGCCATCGTCCATCGGGAGAACTTGCCAAAGCCTGAAAGTACGGACTGTTTCCCCGAAGTTCAAAGGCGACTTTCGACTGTGATAGATCAACCATGAAAATCAGATTGCGGTGACGATTATTGCAGGCCAAATACTCCCCGTTCGATGTCAACGCCATCGCCCGAATATTCATCGTGTCCCCGGTACTGAGGTGAGGCAACTGTTGGCCCGTGGCGATGTCCCATACCGAGACTTGCGCGCGCGTGGGAACATACAGCCGTTGGCTGTCCGCGGAAAAAATCAGCGACTCGTGACGGTGGTCGTTGTCAACTTGGAGCACTTGCTCACAATGACGGTTCCAAATGCGAAATTCGCTATAGCGCGATCCGGCGGCGATCCATTCTCCGTTGGGCGACCAAGCCACCGCTTCCACGCCAGTCGTCATAGTGCCGAGGGTGTTGACGAGTGATTGAGCATCCAGATTCCAGATCTTGACCATATCGTCATCTCCGCCGGTCACAAGCTGGGATCCATCGGGCGAAATCGCGACTCCGCGAGCGGCTTTCTGATGGGCGGCGAAAGTGTAAGACAACTGGCCGGTCGTCGAGTCCCACGCTCGTACCCAACCGTCTTCGGAACATGTGATGATCTGGCGGCGATCCGGAGTGACGCGACAGTCCGTGATGGGCGAGTCGTGAGCCAACTGCATTTCGGGCGTGCGGTGACTCGCGGCTTTCAAAAAGCGCCACTCAAAACCGCGCAAGTCCGGTTGGGACTCGCGCGGGACCTGGGCCTCAAGTCGATCGAGGACGACGGACAGGTTCTTGGTCTGCCAAGCTTCCAAAGCATGACGCATATCGGCGGCATACAACAACTGACGAGCTTGCAACTCGCCTGTCTCCGCGCGTTGCCGTTGCCGATCGACTTGCGCTCGCTCCGCCTCGACACGTGTCAACGCGACGTTCGCGCGGGATCGCTCAAGACGAGCCTCCTCCAAGGCTCGGGCGAGATTACGTGAATAGATGGCTTGGGCGACGAGCGCTGTCAACACGGCCATGACGCAGAAGACCAACAACGCCGTCAACGCCGGTTGCCTGCGGGCCAGACGCCAGCCACGTTCCGTTGCCGTCAAGGATCGCGCGACCGTGGGACGGCCCGCGAGGAAGTTCTCCAGATCGATTCGGAGCTCGGCGGCCGAGGCATATCGGTCTCGCGGTCGTTTGTTGAGACACTTCAGGCAGATCGCGTCGAGATCGCGCGGCACGCTAGGCCGATGCCGGGACGG
This sequence comes from Pirellulaceae bacterium, assembly GCA_041746275.1. Taxonomy (GTDB): domain Bacteria; phylum Planctomycetota; class Planctomycetia; order Pirellulales; family Pirellulaceae. The sequence goes on from JBGTHH010000434.1 coordinate 11,522, forward strand.
CGGGACCGGATCGGCGTCGCGAATGCGTTGCAAGGTTTCCAGATCGCTGTCGCCGGAACAAGGCAGTTGCTTGGTGAGGAGTTGATAGAGGATTACCCCCAGGGCATAGACGTCGCTCGCGGTGCTAATCTCCGGAGTGCGTCCCTCGGCCTGTTCCGGTGACATGTAGCCCAGTGTGCCCAGGGGGCTACCCGTCCGCGTCAGGTCGCTGTCTTGGTCGACGAATCGCGCCAAGCCGAAGTCGGTGATCTTGGGTACAAAAGTCGCCACGTCTTCTTGCTCCGCTTGCGGCTCGGCGAAAGCGATCGGAAACAGCAAGATATTGCTGGGCTTCAAGTCACGATGCAGAATCCCGTGGCTATGGGCGTGGTACATCGCATCCGCCAAGGTGGCCACGAGTCGCGCGGCGACGTGCGGTGCCAACGGCCGCGGACGCGCGCGCAGCCAATCGGCTAGGCTGGGGCCTTCACAATAGGCGCTCGCGATATAGCACAGAGGTCCCGCTTCCGCGACTTCATACACCGAGACAAAATTGGGATGATCCAACATGCCTCCGGCGCGCGCCTCGCGGAGAAAGCGGTCGCGGAGATCGTTGGTCAAGAGCAGGCCAGGTTGTGGGATCTTGAGCGCCACCTCCCGCTGCAGACGCGGGTCATACGCGAGAAACACCAGGCCGCTACCGCCCCGTCCCAGTTCGCGGCGAATCTCATAACGGCCCAATTGTTGAGGCAGCCCCTGTTGAGAAAGTCCCTGTTGAGACAACGCAGTGTGCGAGTGAGCCGATGTTGGAGTTCCGGCTTTAGCCGGTAATTGGCAGCCTCCCTGTTGAGTCAACGCCGTGTGCGGGTGAGCCGATGGGCGCGAATAGCCGACGGTGGGATGATCGGTCTCCGAACCCCATACGCCATCTAACAGGCGGGCGCAGCGGACCAGTCGATCCAGCCTCACATCGAGATCCTCGTCGACGGTCAGCGGAGCGGCCCCCGCAGTCGTCGGCTCGGTTGTTGCCACGAGCTCCTCGGTGCCACTCGTCGAGTGCAGCAAGCTCTCGAACCAGGGATCAAGGTAGTCCTCGACGATGTGTTCGTCATCGGGAGTCATGAGCCCGGTTCCAACAAGCTGGCCAACGTCTCAAAGGCCCGCGCCCATAGCATCCGCGCGCTATCGGGACTTCGGTCCAGACGCCGACCTATGTCAACAAAGGACAAGCGTTGGTAATTACGCAACAAGATGACTTCCCGGTAATCCTGAGGCAAGCTCTCGAGGGCACGTTCCAGGGCAACCGACTCCTCATTGCGGACGGCGCGCTGGCTGGGGGACGTGTCTTGACTCGCGAGTTGCCTATCTCGCGACAGCTCGTGAACGTTCAATGGCGACTCGCGCCTGGTGGCTCGGCTTTGTGTTTCGCGGTATCGCCGCCGTTGATTCATTAAATTGTTCAACAGGATTCTCCGGAGCCAGGCTTCGAGCTGTTCCCGACTGTCGCCGTGGAAGTTCCCAAAGTCACGTTGCGCGTCCAGGAACGTCTCTTGCACCACGTCCGATCGACTCACCTTGGCCCGCATGTCCCCCTGCAAACCATGCTCGGCGATGATGGCGAGGTACTGACGAAAGGTCTGTAGCAGGCTGCCGAGCGACTCCGACGACCCACTCCGCGCAGCCCTGATCCAGGACTCGACTTCGCCGTCGAGTCTGTTCTCGCGATCAGTCTTCATAGACATAAGCCCGAACCCGGAGCAAAACCGAACGAGTCCCCACAATCTTTTCCAATTCCTAGGCTACCTGCTTGCTTCCGCTGACGCAACGATTGGATAGGCGCACTGCAGACGAACCCGTTGGTCTATCTTGTGAGAAAATCAGAACGCTGTCAGGCCCGGTGCTGATGGATCCCGAGGCTGGCAATCCATTCCGCGGAGGTAAAACCCCCGAATCATCAAGTTCGGGCAGGTACTTGCTCGATGGCATCCGTGCGATTGTCGACCCAAATCCGTGAGGGCTGGATCTCCGAGTTATGCTGGAAGTCCAGCCCCGCTTCCACGAGCGCGGCATGCACGTCGTGGTCCGTGAGCGGTTGGCCGTTCAGGTAGACCAAGCCCCAATTGACAGTGGTGCCACCGTTGACATGTAGGCCGGTTCCCACGTGAGCCACCAACAGCTTGGGGTTCAGCCGACTCATTAAGTCCTGAATCAATGGAAATTCATGATCGTGAAGCACCGAAAACGCTTTTGGCAACTCTACCATAACTTGCATCGCTAGACTCCTAAAAATGACCACATAACCAATGACTCTACTGAAGCACGTTTCGTACCGCGGAAGTCGCGGGCGGCAAGCAATAGTTGGGGTCCTTCTGCAAACGAAGCCATGACGAGTGGACGGAGCCGCACGATTCGAGTCCGGTGACATGCGATTCCGAGGAGGGCGATGCTAATTTTCACTTCTCAGCGTTGCTGGTTCCGCCCCCGCAGCCCGACTACCCCCCCTAAACCGTATGACCTTCAATCGTGAAGGAGAATTGTTTCGCGACTGCCGCGAGATTTTCTGTTCGGTTTCATCGGTTCTTCGGGCCAGTACGTCTGTGCGGGTTACGCACATCGTTTGGGATGGGAGCTCTTCGTTCAAGGAGTCTCGTTCCAGGCGACCTCCCGACTTTGTCTTCCGTGAGCGAGAGACCAGACCATGCCCATTCAAGCCCGATCACGCCGTGTTTGCCGTCATCTCGATGGAAGTCCCGCAACGCGGCGTCGCCGGTTGTTCTTCGAGTCGCTGGAAGATCGAAGGGTGCTGGCAGCATTTGCGGAAGTCGGCAGTACGTTGGACCTGACGCTCGATACGTCGGGTGAGTCGGTCGGGATCGTGAGCGGCGCAACGGCGTACTCGCTGACCTTGACGGGAGGAAGTTCGTGGAGCGGTAGCGATAACGCGGGCATTGTCACAGGGAATGGCACGGCCGTGCTGACGGTGGCAAAAAACGCCTTCGACTCGATCCGCCTGCTCGACAGTGCTCCGAATACGAGTGTCACGTTCAATGACAGTGGCGTGCAGAGCTACGTGGATAGCTTTGACATCACGCTAGACAGCGGCGCGCCGATTCCGGCCCTGACGTTTAACGGCATGACCTCGTTCGAGGGTGCCACTGGCCTCATGGCGAATGTCGATACCAGCATTAGCCTGTCTTCTGGCTCGACGCTCTCTAGCGAACAAGGAGACATCACGCTCGAAGCCAATCGGCAGGCGTTGCCGACCGGGGGTCAGTTCTCGGGCGTGACGCTAAATTCCGCGACGATCCAGTCAGCGGCGGGGGACATTCTAGTCCAAGGTCGAGGCGGGGATACGGGAAATGAAAATCGTGGCGTGTGGCTCAACAATGGGGCCATTCGATCGACGGGTAGCGGTCCCGACGCGGCCACGATCACAATCGATGGTATCGGAGGCGGTGCCCACTTTGGCTCAGCCGTGGAAATCACCGGTTCTAACAGTCTCATCACGTCAGTTGCTGGAGATATCACCATTCAGGGCGTTTCGCAGGCTACGGGAAATATTGGTCGCGGTGTCCAGGTCATCAATGGTGCGACGATCTCGTCGACGGGGATTGGAGCCGACTCGGCGAATATCCGTCTCGAAGGAACCGGGGCGGTCGGCTCGAGCGGCTTAGGCGTATTTCTATTTGACACCACCACGTCGGTTACGTCCCACGACGGCAATATTGAAATGCTTGGCCAATCGTCGACCTCCGATTCAGCAGTGTTAGTCACCTCGGCCAACGTGCAGGCCACAGGCGGCGGGACAATCACGTTGGAAGGAACTGCACCAGCAAGTAGTCGAGCGGTCTATCTCGCGAGCACTGCCAACTTGCAGACCGCGGGGCCGGACATTCGCTTGAAAGCCGATACGATGGAGATCTTCAATCAAGTGACCGTGAACGCCGGTGCGGGAGTCGTTTCGCTTAAGACTCGTTCCGCCGGTCGGTTAATTGATCTCGGTACGAAGAGTCCCGGAAGTCTCGGATTGACTGATGCAGAACTCGACCGGATCACGGCGGGCACGTTGCGTATTGGCGATTCGAGCAGCGGTGCGGTTTCGGTAACGAATATCATCAGCCCAGCCAACACCGGGCGGTTGCACCTGCGTTCGACGGACGCCGTCACCGTGTCCAGCGGGATGGGGATTTTCGTTGGCGAATTGGCGGTGAGCGCCGGCGGGGCGGTTGCATTTGGATTCGACACGTCCAGCGATGTGGATGTGTTCGCCGCGGCTACCACCAGCGGCGGCATCAGTCTGCGCGACGCGGACGGACTTACGATCGGCACCGTCGATGGAGTCTCAGGGATGACCACGCCCAGCGGACACATTCGATTGTGGACCGCCGGCGCCTTGGCCATTGACCAGACAATCGATACGGACGGCGGTTTCTTTTCGCTCAATGTCCACGCCGACGATGCGCTGTTGGTGATCAACGCGCCGCTTTCCGCGACCCAGTCCAGTGCCATCATCGCGGACAAGATGGACATTCAGGCGGCGATCAGTGTCCCGGGCCAGCAGTTGTCTCTGATTCCGGAGGACACGGCCGACGGCAATGATGCGATCCATGTTGGCGCGGTGGGAGATTCAACCATCAATGCACTCGAATTGTCTCTCGCGGAACTGGATCGAATTACCGCGGGTTACCTGCGCATCGGCAGCAATGCCTACGATACGGGACCGATCGTGATCGATGGTGCCTTGGCTCCCACAGGAATCAGTCATGATGTTAGCATCTTGAATCGAGGTGCGGGAAACAATATCACGCTGTTGCCCGGTGCATCGGTCACAGCGCCGAACTCCGTGGGACTGTATTCTACGGGTGCCTCCATTGTTACCGATGCAAGCGGCATTGATGTCATCGCAATGAATGTCGTTTTCTCGGTCGGCCCGAACGGCAACGTCGGTTCGCCCACCGCCCCACTGAGACTGTCCGTCAACAACCTGTGGATCAGCAGCACCAGCAATAGTCAGATCTACTTGCAAGAAGCCGACTCGCTCAACTGGACGAACAGTTTCAGTGGCTCGAACTCGACGGTGCATCTGTTGGGAGGCACATTCTCGCTCGGAGCGAATAACGTCATCGGCGACTCCAACTCGGTCCATGTCGACGGCGGCACGTTTAGCATCGGAACCAGGACGGACACGATTGCGGGTCTAAAGCTGAGCAGCGGCACCGTGACCGGCACCAGCGGTGTGTTGTCCAGCAACAGCAACTTCGATTTGCGTTCGGGTTCGGTCAGTGCGGTTCTGGCGGGCAACGTGGGCATCGACAAAACGACGTCCGGAATCGTCACTTTGTCGCGGGCGAATCTGTTCACCGGCGTGACGACGGTCGCGGCCGGTCAATTGGACATTACGGCGGACGGCGCGTTGGGCATGCCCGACGGCCATACGATCGTTCATGCCGCAGGCTTGCTGGATTTTCAACTGCCCGACTATACGACGCCCGAGCCGATCCAGATGAATGGCGGCGTGTTGCAGAACGATTTCGCGGGCACCAATTCGTTTGCGGGCCCAGTCACACTGTTGGCCACCAGTTTGATCGATCCAGGCAGCAGCGGGTCGTTTGCATTGACAGGTCCGATCGACGGAGCGGGCGGTTTCAACAAGACGGGCTCGGCAACTTTGATCCTGCCCACCGCGAACAGCTTCGCTGGCACCGTGACGATCAACCAGGGAGTCGTCCGCGTGTCGGACAGCTTGGCGCTGGGCAGCACTGTGGCCGGAACGACGATTCACGGTGGAGCAACCTTGGAGTTGGAGGGTGGAATCCACTTCAGCGCCGAGCCATTGACTATCCACAGCATCTTGAAAAGTGTGAGTGGCCAGAATACTTGGGCTGGCGCGATCACCACTTTCGGAACGAATAGCCGAATAGTCGTTTCCGAGGACTCATTGCAGACCAATGGCGATATCCACATTAGCGGCTCACTGTTGACGTTTGACAGCAGCAGTTCACACCCCAGCCGTATCAATGGTTCACTGAGCGGGGTCGGAGGATTGACGAAGATTGGATCGGCACAACTTGAATTGGAAAACGAAAACACCTACTCGGGACCAACGACAATTCTCGCGGGTTCGATCAATTTGTCTGGGCTGGGGACTTTAGGGAACGGAGCCGGAGACACTACAGTTGCCAATGGTGCTACTTTGAGCATTCTCAATAGCACACCCGTCCTCAATAACTTGACCGTTAGTGGCACGGGGTTAACCGGTTTTGGAGCCATTAACGGAACGGACGGTGCCGTGCTGTCTGGAGACGTCACGTTGGTGGGCGATACACGCATTGCCAAGTTCAACACCAACCAGCCGTTCACGATCAGTGGTGCCATTCGCGACAACGGCGCGGGATTTGGTTTGGAATTCCGCGGATCAGATACCGAACGCGTGATCGTGCTATCGGGTGCCAACGCCTATGGTGGGACGACAAATCTGTTCGACCCGGTCACTTTACGCGTAGGCGCATCGGGCGTCGTTCCGGATGACGGCCAAGTGATTCTCTCTCACAGTGGTGCCGTCCTCGATCTGAACAGTTTTACGGAGACGATCGGATCGCTGTCGGGCGTCGGCAGCGTGGCACTAAACGGCGGCGAGCTGATCACGGGAGTGGATGGCACATCGACGACGTTCAGCGGAATGATCAGCGGTGCTGGTCAACTTGTGAAGCAGGGAGCGGGCGTCTTCACCGTGTCGAGCGACAATCCGTTCACCGGCACAACATCCGTCAACGCAGGTACGTTGTTGGTGAATGGTTCTTTGGCTGTGGGGAACTCTGTTGTGGTGGGGGCGGCGGGTACGCTCGGTGGGTTGGGAGTAATTCCGGGTCCGATTCAAGTCCACGCAGGCGGTAACTTAGCTCCAGGGCTAAGCCCCGGAGTGATGCAGGTCGGAGTGGCTGCCGAGAACCAACTTTATGCTTTCGGCCAAGGGCCGGAACCGCCTAATCAAAGAAACTTGTTCGGCACGTTCAATCTGTTAACAGGCAACTTCAGTACGCTGGTCGACCATCCGATTGGGACCCCGTTTGTGACGTCGTTGGCCACCGGCCCCGCAGGCGAGTTGTATTTCACCGAGCATGCGGGCGGCACGACGCTCGTCCCGTTTGGCACCCTCGATTTATCGGGTAACAAGTCCTACGTCGGTGCCGGTCTAGACTTGGGAACCGATAGCAATCGCGTCGTTCAACTGCTGGTCGCTCCCGACGGTGAACTTTACGGATTTAACGTCGAAAATGCCGGAAGTTCGCGGAGTTGGGGACGTATCGATCCGGCCACCGGGACGTTCACGACGATCGGCGACTTGGCGGCTGAATTCGAGATGAGCGGCGGTCTCGATAAACCCGTGCTTAGCTTTACCACGTCCGGCGAACTGTACGCCTTCGGCTTTATCGGTTCGTCCACGTACAAGTTCGGACAACTCGACTTGAACACCGGTGCCTTCACCGACATTTTGAATCCGGCACCGCACGACTTCGCAACTTCCTTCGCGCCGGCACCACAAGGAGATTTGTATTTTGTCCAGCTCGGGGGCGGAACCGCCTTGGTTCCGTTTGGTGTTTTGGATGTCGAGACCGGCGAGTCCACGTTGGTCGGATCGGGTTTAGACTTCGGGATGGATTTCAATCGAGCACTCCACTTGTCTCTGGCTCCCCATGGTGCCCTGTACGCCTGGAACTTCGACACGAGCGGAGGCTCGCGAACCTGGGGACAAATCGATATTGTCAGCGGTGCCTTGACATCGACAGGAGATTTCTCCGAGGTGTTCTCGCCGGCCTCCTTCGGTCCTCCCGTGATTGGCTGGACGACCCCCGTTCCCTCGATCCGTTTCGAGGCGGGTTCAAAGCTCGCGCTCGAGATCAATGGAACAACTCCAGGAGCTGCTTATGACCAGTTGCTGGTGACGGGCACGATCGAATTGAACGGCGGCATGTTGGACGTGGATTTAGGCTACGTTCCTCAGTTTGGCGATCGCTTCACAATCATCAGCAACGACGGCGTCGATCCGATTATTGGCACGTTCGCGGATTTGCCGCAGGGAGGTTTCCTGCACGTCGGTGGTCACAGTTTCCAGATCGATTACCAGGCAGGCGAAGGCAGCAACGACGTCGAACTCCGTAAGGTCATTGCTCCTGTGATGTCATTGTTTTCAACCAACCGATCTGTCCACGAAGCCGAGGGTGTCATCTCGTTGACCGCGATTCTCGATCAACCGCTCGATGTTGATGCGTTGGTGGCCGTGCGAATCGTGGCCGGAACCGCCACGGAGGGCTTGGACTTTCGATTACTCACGACACAGTTCGCATTTCGAGCGGGAGAGACGACAGCGACGTTTGATATTGAGATTGTTGACGACCTGATCTTCGAAGGCGACGAGAGCTTTACGGTCGCGTTGGACCCAAGCGGCGGTATCGTTCTCGGAGCCAACAGTCAGAATACGATCACGATCGTCGATGACGACCCCATGCCGGCAGTACGGTTTCGCACAACCGATCAACGCGTCGAAGAAGGTATGACGACCACGATCGACGTGTCGCTTACGTCGGCGAGTGCGGGGACCACCACGGTTCCTTTGTTGTTCCAGCATGTTTCCGCCGATAGCGATGACTATACGAGTACCGCGAGCGAGATTACGATCCCCGCCGGACACATGCATGGCAGTATCACCATCTCCATCGTTGACGATACCATCGCCGAACGGCAAGAGTTGCTGATGGTCCAACTGGGCACTCCCACTGGCGCGGTGCTTTCCAGCCAACCGGGCGACCCTCTCTCGCACTTGATCATCATTCCCCGCAACGATGCGCCGAGCGTCAGCTTCGCTGCCGCATTCCAGCAGCGCAATGAAGACGCCGGTACTGTCAGAATCGAGCTGCGGCTCAGCAACCCATCGGTTGACGAGATCACGATTCCCTTCAGCGTAAGTGGTACCGCGACGGAGGCCGACCGAAGTATCTCGCCCGGGGACTCGATTACTTTCGCCGCGGGAGTCACCAGCGAATTCATTGACATCACCATCGTCGACGACATCATCAACGAACTGGACGAGACGGTGGTCTTGAATCTCGGCGATCTAACGGGCCGAATGGATGTCTTGCCCGGCAGCACCCTGTCGCATACCTTGCGGATCATCGATAACGACACGCCGATCGTCAACTTCACTCAGCGCAGCCGAACGGTTTGGGAAGACGATGGCTCGACGAGCTATACGGTGACGCTGTCGCGGCCTTCCGCCGTGCCGATTACCGTGCCAATCACCGTCTCCGGAACGGGCAGGTTGTCAAGTGGCTACGCCACGCGCGGTGGTTCGTCGGCAGATTTCTCGACAGCCACTTCTTCGATTACATTCCTGGTCGACCCCGTCACGGGACTAACGCCAACCAGCGTCACACGTGCCATCACCATCGTCAACGACACTCGCAACGAGCCCACCGAACGGATTGTGGTCGGGTTGAAGGCTCCCACCGGAGGTGCCAAGCTTGGCAAAACGACTCAACATGACGTCCTCATCAAGGACAACGATCCGCTGGCGAGCATCTCGCGCTCGACGAGTTCTGTGACGGAACGCATTACGAAGGTCAGCTTCACCATCCACTTGTCCGCGGCAACCAACCGCTCGGTGACCGTTCCCTTCAGCATCGCCGGGACAGCGACTAGGAATAAAGACTACACGATTTCACCCACCAGCTCTGTTACGTTTGCGGCGGGAGAAAAGTCCAAGAAAGTGACCGTCACTATCAAGGACGATCTTCTCGATGAACCCAACGAGACGATTACGTTGAAACTTAAGACTCCCACGGGAGGAGCAAAGCTAAGTGCCACGACAACATCCACGATCACCATCATCGACAACGACCAGCCTGTCAGCGCGTACTGGAACTTTTCCAGCCGAAGCGTCGGCGAGTGGGTTACCAGCAACACACCGGTTACCGTTAGTTTGAACAAAGTCTCGGGCAAGGATGTTCTGGTTCCGATTAGCTTTTCGGGCTCTGCCACGCGGAATGCCGATTACACCGTTTCCGGACTGGATGGTAAGGGAAGGCTGTTGATTAAGGCGGGACAGACGAGTGGCACGTTCAACGTTCGCATGAAGAACGATTCGCACTATGAAGGTAGCGAGCGGATCAGCATGTATATGGGCAGTCCGACCAATGCCTTCCAGCCCCACCCATTTTTTCGCAACCGCTCGATCACCATCGTCGACGATGAGCGACCGCCCCAGCCGCCTCCCAGCGCCAGTTCGGTTAGTAGTGGAGCGTGTAGAGAGCCGAGCAACAGTAATACAAGTTTCTCTCCCGGCTCTTTGGCGATCGACACAAATCCTCTACCATTCTGTGGTAGCTTCGATGAACTCGGATTCAGCACGTCCACACCCGTAGGGGTGGCCATACCGATATCGAGTTCATATCCTTCTACGACTTATCCCTTCACCATAGCTCTTGGTTCGCAAGGACTGTTCGCGGGCACAACGGCGTTTTACGACGCGAACTTCAATGGTGTGTTAGACTTCCTAGATCTCAATGGCAATGGTATTCAGGACGAAGGGGAACCGAGCGAACCATCGACGATCACGGCACTGGATGGTGGCTTCTTGATCGTCATCGCCGACGAGTTCGATCGCAATGGAGACGGGATTTTTGGACCCGAAGAAGGGCGGTGGGTGCTGGCCGGAGGCGTCGATACGTCGATCGACCTGCCATTACAAACCTATCTTACCGGCAGCCAGGGCCATTACGTGGTCACTCCCTTGTCGACGCTGGCCGAGATCCTGGTACGACACTTCGGTCAGTCCTTGGAAGGAGCCGAGCTGCGTGTCGTGGAGTCGTTCGGTTTGGAAGGAATCAACTTTGCCCAAAGCAACCCAATTCAAGGTGCCGAAACGCAAGACGAAGTCGCGACCGCACAGGAAGCGATCAGCGTCAAATTGTCCAACGCCGTGCTGCAGATCGCCGATTTGTTCGCGGGGCTGAACGGTGCGCCGCCGATCGCGTTGCTGGGTGAAATCGTTTACACCGACTTCGCCGAAAAAATTCGCGAGCCGGGTTCGTCGATGGATCTAAGTCTGGAGGAGATCATTCGGGACGTCATCGCGGGCGTCTCGGTGGCCACTGGATTGTCGTTGCACGCCGACCCCGCCGATCATGAGGCCATCGTGTCCGGCGCGGCCGCAGTGATCGCGGCCGGTAATCAGGCCGTCGATGGTCTGGAAAATACCGGGGACTTACCGTACGTCACGGAAGTCATTCGCGTGAAAAAAGTCATGCAGGCCGAGGCCGCGCCCGCCCTGCACAATGTCTCTGCAGGCACGGCGGCGATTGCCGACGTGGTCACTCAGTTCACCGGTGCAAACTTAGCCGCGCGCATCGCCGCGGCTGCCGTGGGGATGATCCTGCCACCTGGCGTGGCCATCGGAAATGGCTCAATCCAGGAAGGTGACACCGGGATCGCCATGCTCGAATTGCCCGTGGAACTAACGGGAGATCACCCGAACCATACGGTGACCGTGAATTACGCGACGATGGACGATTCAGCCACGGAGGGAAGTGACTACACC
>JBGTHH010000435.1:0-2867 GCA_041746275.1 Pirellulaceae bacterium
CACCAGATTACCTTGGTTGTCGTCACGCACGACGACACCGTGGCCCGCCAGGCTGACCGTATCATTTACATGAAGGATGGTGTCATCTCCCGTGACGTGACGAACTCGGCGACCGATGCTCGAACGCGAGTCGACCGCGCGCCCGTCTCGGCCGATTCGACGCCCAATAATTCACGAGCATTTCCGATGGCGGCCACGATCAACGCGATTCTGGTAGCGGCGACAGCACTGCGTCGAAATATGCTTCGAACCATGCTGACAATGCTGGGGGTTATTATCGGCGTCGCGTCGGTCGTTTCGGTGATCGAACTTAGTAGCGGAGCATCTAAGGCCATCGAGGATACGATTGCCAGCATGGGAGCCAGCATGCTTACGATCGATCCAGGGAAAGGGTCAAGCTTGAGCGGACGTCAGCGGCACATCTCCATCTCACATGACGACGTGCTGGCTGTCGCGGGGCGATGTCCCGCGGTAAAAGTCGCTGCTCCCATGGTTTATTCGAATCTTCAACTCGTCCGCGGCAATCGCAGATGGAGCCCGAACTTTTCTCTGGGCACTTCGCCCGCCTATCTGAAGGCGCGTAATTGGGACGACATGGAAATTGGCCAGTCTTTTACGGACCAACAGGTACTTGATGCCGCGAAAGTATGCCTTATCGGCGGCACCGTCGCCGAGCGTTTGTTTGACACCGAGTACCCCATCGGCCAAGAGGTGCGGGCGAACGGAGTTTCCCTGCGAGTCGTCGGCGTCCTGGCGTCTAAAGGGGGTGATGTCGTCGGTAACGATCAAGATGACATCGTCATTGCCCCGTGGACGACGTTCAAGTTTCGCGTGAATGGCAATGATAGCCCGGCACCGCGGACGAGTACATTCGCCGACTTGCTGCCCCCCATGCAAATCGACCCGGTTGGAGTATCACCGCAACGGCAATCGATCCACCAGATTTATGTCCAAGCCACGTCGCCGGAAGATGTGGACGCCGCACGTGAACAGATTATCCAACTTCTCTCGAAACGGCACAACGTCGAACCTGCCGGCGCCTATCGAATCAACGACATCACCGAAGTCTCCAAGGTTGTTGGCCAAGTCGTCAGTGGTCTATCCGCCCTGGGCCTCATCATTGCCGGCGTGTCACTGGTCGTGGGCGGCGTCGGAATCATGAACATCATGCTCGTTTCGGTCACCGAACGGACGCGGGAAATCGGCTTGCGGATGGCGGTTGGCGCGGGGCGTCGAGCGATCCTGCGACAGTTTCTGATTGAAGCTACCGTTCTCTGTTTGGCCGGGGGATTCATCGGAATCTTCATTGGTCATGCTTGGTCGATGGCGGTCGGAGCCGTGATCGGCTGGCCTACTTCGATGTCGCTGTGGGCGCCGCTGGTTGCTGTTTCGGTGGCGGCGTCCGTCGGAATCGTCTTTGGTTACTATCCCGCACGCACCGCTTCGCGACTCAATCCGATCGATGCGTTGCGCTACGAATAGCGTAGCATTTTCGCCATGGCCCGGATTCGACTAGGGAGGAGATGATGATACCATCCGAAGCGCCTCGTATATTGATTTCGCGTTTGAGCGCTCTAGGCGACACGATTCTCACGCTGCCGGTTGCGTGCGCCTTGCGAGAACGATTTCCGCGAGCTTACTTAGGATGGGTTGTCGAACCGCAGCCCTCGGCCGTGCTTCACGGACACGAGTGCCTTGATGCCGTCATCACACTACCTCGAGGATGGTTTAGGGAACTCTCGGGGATTCGCGAGGCGCGACGGAAGTTGAAACCACATCGGTTCCAGTTCTCCGTCGACTGCCAAAGTAGGACCAAGAGTTCCTTGGCCTGCTGGCTATCGGGAGCCTGGACTCGAATTGGCTGTCGTGGAAAATACGGCGCGGAACTCAGCCCCTACTTGAATAATCTGCTGATCGAGCCACGGTCAACTCATTTGACCGATCGATCGCTCGAGCTGTTGTCACCCTTGGGAATCGTCGAACCGCCCGTGCAATGGAAGTATCCGCTTTCACCGGAAGCTAACCAATGGGCTGGAAAGATTGCCCAGGGACTCGGCTTTCATGACGGCTATGCTGTCATCAATCCAGGAGCGAGCTTGGATGCGCGACGGTGGGAGATGCGCCGCTTTGGTCAGGTCGCCCAGCACCTAGGTGAATGCCACAAGCTGCCGAGTATGGTGGTGTGGGGCAACGAGCGCGAAGAATGCTGGGCGCGCGAGATCGTCGCCTTGAGTGCGGGGCATGCGAAGCTGGCTCCCGCAACCGACTTGACGAGGCTGGCCTCGGTGATCAAGAACTGTAGACTTTTTGTGAGTGGGGACTCGGGACCTCTGCATCTGGCGGTCGCCGTGGGAACGCCCACGATCGCTTTGCATGGCGTGACACGACCAGAGAATAGTGGGCCCTATGGCACACCGCACATTGCGATCCACGTCCGCAACGACGATGGTTCGCCACAGCAGCTTGTTCGAATCGACAACTCTGCCATGTTGCTCATCACCTCGGAGATGGTCTGTCGCGAAGGCGACAGAATGTTGACTTCGAACGACGGTAAACGATGCGATGCGGCGTGAACCGTCATTGCCAAACGATCGCCTCGCATCCGTCTGGTTGTTTTGGGAACAACGGCGCTAGGCCGCTGCTTTCCATCCACGGGGTGCAGGTCGTTCCAATCTTCCCCCGGCTGAACTTAGTGCTGCCATTCGCAGGCTTTTCGTCAGCAGTTCCCGACAGCTTTCTTTCCACGTCACAATGTGGTAGGGCCGCCTTGGCAACAGGTCGAGACGATCCGCTCGCTCCGTCTCGAGGATCATCGCAGCCAGCGAATTCGGGTCGTCGAGGTCAAAGTACCGGCAGTATTCCTCCCC
>JBGTHH010000436.1:0-3904 GCA_041746275.1 Pirellulaceae bacterium
CAGCCACTCGATCGCGGCAGCCGGGCGGGTCATTCAATGGGACGAGCCGCGCTTGCTCAGCTCGCTGGACGTCCGCTTGCGCGGCGACGTATCGACGATTGTGAGCAAGTCCTTGGAGAAGGACGTCTCGCGGCGTTACCAGACCGCTGGCGAACTAGCCACCGATATTCGCCGCTATCTAAGTGACGAGCCGATTCTCGCCCGGCCCCCAACGGCGATCTACCTGTTGAGGAAGTTCGCGCGACGGCACCGTCCGCTCGTCATCGGCGTCTGCGTGGCGCTTTTCGCCGTAGTGCTCGGTTTGATCGGAACGAGCTGGTTTGCGATCGAGGCGACGCGGGCGCGCAGGTTCGCGGACGCGCGGGCTGAAGAACTTCGAAGCGAGTTATATGCCTCTCGGATTCAGCAGGCGCAAAGGATCGTTGAGACTGACAGCCCCGATTCAACGCGTGCGCTGCTGGCGGACTGTGACCCAGCTCTTCGCGGCTGGGAGTGGGAGCGTCTGAATTGGCTCTCAGACCGGAGCCGTGCATCGTTCAAAGCCCATGATGCGTCGGGAACCAATGTCCAGTTCTCGCCTGACGGAACACTACTGATGTCCTCGGGTCATGACGGGACCGTGAGGCTCTGGGACGCCGAGAGTCTTGCGCTGGTGCGCGAGTTTCGATTTCCAAAAACTCGCTGCTGGGCGCAATTCAGCACCAACGGACGTTTCATCGCGGCGGCCTCGCACGACGGAAAAGTTGCCTTGCTGGATGTGCCGACCTTGGCAGTGCGGTGGGAGCGGTCATTTGAACAACCTCGCATCGAATCTGTAGCGGTCGATGCATCAGGCCGGCTGCTTGCCGTTGGCTGGTGGGAGCGTGGAGTGCCCGCGGAAGTCTGGAGTGTCGAGGATGACGCGCTGAAGACCACACTTCGACAACCCGCTGAACGCGGTAGGACAATCCGATTCTCCCGCGACGGGACCAGGCTGCTCGTGGCTTCACTTGACGGACAGGTCTGCGTGTCCAGCGCCGATGATGGACGGCTCATCTTGAACGAGCGCGGTGCGAAGTCGGTTGGGTATAACGCGATCTTCAGCCCAGACGAGTCGCAGATCGCATCGATCGGCGACGATGGTCGCCTCACGATTCGCGATACGCTGTCCGGCGCGCTGATTACGGGCTTCGACACGCGAAAGGGACTGTCACAAGCGCTGGCCTTTCACCCCGATGGCAAGTCCATCGCGGTAGGCTCCATTGACGGCGTCGTAACCCTTTTGGGCTCGGCCGATGGCACGCGGATCGACTCGCTGCGAGGCCACGAGTCCGAGGTGAACAGCGTTGATTTCAATCCGAACGGCAAGACCCTGGCGAGCTGTGATGCAGCCGGGATCGTCAAGATCTGGTTCCTGGACGTGACCCGTTGTGTGCATTCCGAGACGTCGCACATTACTGCTGCGTGCCCCTCGACCGATGGAAAGTCGGTCTATTTCGGCGGTTACGACTACGGAGTAGCGCACATGCGGCTCGATTCTGGGGAGGTTGAGAAGAGCGGAGGACCGATGCGAAATGTGGAGCATCTGACCGCTAGTCCGGATGGACGGTACGTCGGCGTGTGGGCCAGCGACGGAAACTGGGATGCACCGGTCGGCATGATCGCCGTACTCGACATGAACATGCGCGTCCTGCACTCCTGGCCAGCGAATTTCCCGTGGCGGCCGGAATTCTCCTCCGATGGGCGCACCGTATTGACGCGAGATGATTCCGGCGTGGTCGCGATACGCTCCACTGAGTCTGGCGCCGTTTTGCGCACGCTGGCGAACAAGGACGACGAGATTTTGTGCGCCTCGTTCGCATCTGCGGACGACCGGATCATTAGCGGGCACCGGTCGGGAATGTTGGGCGTCTGGATAACGGCCACCGGCGAGAGGGTTTTCGGGTTCGCCGCTCATTCAGCCCCTCTCGAACAGATAACTTCGTCAAGTGCGGACGATCACGTAGTGACGTGGGCAAGTGGCGACGCCCTTCGGATTTGGGACTGGCGTCGCGGCCAGCTTACGGCATCGATCCCCAATGTCGGAACTGTCGAATGTCTGGCCATTATCCCCGACGGAAGCCGCCTGGCCACGGGCAGCGCCGATGGAACCGTTCGACTCTGGGACCTAACTATGGGTCGCGAACTGCTGTTGGTAGGCCGGCACCGCCAGCGTGTTTCGTCGGTTTCATTCAGCGCTGACGGTCGCCTTCTCACCTCGAGCGGACACGATCACACGCTTCGCCTTTGGGAGGTCGGAACGCGTTTGATCACAAGACCGTAAAGCAGTTGGCTGGGTTAATTCGAGACGTAACGTAGGCTCCGATGGTCTCCATTAGTCTAAAGTATGCGGGGGATGCGAATCCCCCCGCCCGTTAGCGGTAACCAATTGCGGACAAGGAGGTTACGACCTGCCAAACTCGCGTACCCGATAAAACCGGTCTCGCGATGAGCTATAAGCTTAAGCTATTGTATAATAACGACTTAATTGGAGGCGGGGGGAATTGAAAAGTGCTTCCAACCCGCCCGGAATCTGCGTTTTTGAGCCGCAATCGCGGATTATGCGAGACTAAAGCGGGTTTTGAATGACCACTGATACCATCTCCGACGTTAGTCACAGACGAGTCGAGCAGCCTCATCGGAAACCGGTTATACCGGGTACTCATCGGGTACACCCGCCGCCGGTAGGGCCGCGCGAATACTGCGGTTTTCCAGGAGCGTTCCCGGCATACGCGGAAAACTGCATTCGTGGGAAGAAAAACATTCCTTCGCGCATCTAACCTTCCGGAGACGCGGTGCCCCGAGCAGTTTTGACGGGCTGCTGACTTGCCGCGCGGAGGTGCGGCGTTTAGAATCTAGGTCGGGAGCCGATGGCTCCTGCAGGACAAATGAATACAGGTCGTCGGACGACTAAATAAAGGGCACCCCGGTTCGCCGGGGGGCCGGTTATAGAGTAAGCCGACGTGGTTCAGCACCCTCAAGGTGTTCGGCCGCGTCGGTTTTTTTCTATTTGGGTTCCGGGGTGACGCGGCCGGTATCGGTCGCGGCACACCGGGCGAGTTACGTTCGCCTGCTTCGCAGGCAAAGGAGATTGATCGAAATGGCTCATGAGACTATGAAAGCTTGTATCGAAGCGTGCTACAAATGTGCGCAAGAGTGCGAACACTGCTGTGACGCCTGTATCGGCGACCGTGCAATGGCCGCGTGTGCCAAGTTGTGCCGAGATTGTGCGGACTTTTGCCTGGGCTGCGTAGGCTTTCTGAGCCGCGGCTCGCAGTTCGCCGACGGGCTTTGCGCCCTTTGCGCCGAGGCGTGCGACGCCTGTGCCGCGGAGTGTGCCAAGCACGACAACGACCACTGCAAGCGCTGCGCCAAGGCCTGCGAACAGTGCGCCACGGAATGTCGCACGGTTGCCGGCGTGGGCGCTGCTGCATAAGTGGCACCCTCCCATTGGCTTTGCCCATCCGATACGGGCGTGGCCGATGTCTCCGCCATGACCGGAATCCCGGCCGCGATTCCTCGGAGTCGCGGGCCGGGTCCACCGGAGTGGATCCGATTCCGAAGGTGAAGACATCGTCAGGTTGGTGAAAGAACGATAAATTTGCGACCGCGTTGATCGCAACGACAACATTTCGGGGAAGAAACGACCACAATCATGACCAGGGACCCGATTTGCGGTATGACGGTGGACGAAGCTTCGGCGCTACATGCCGATCGTAACGGACAATCCTTTTACTTCTGTAGCGAGCACTGCCGGAAATCGTTTCTGTCTGCGCCTGCCAGCGCAAAACACGAAGACAAGCAGCCCAGCAAGACTCTTTACACATGCCCGATGCACCCGGAAGTGCAGCAGGATCATCCCGGCGATTGCCCTAAGTGCGGAATG
>JBGTHH010000437.1:0-4426 GCA_041746275.1 Pirellulaceae bacterium
AGAAAGCCTTCATTGCGATTGATCGCGCCGGAGAAGTTCGACATGGTTGGATCTTTACTCGTGAACCATTGGGGATGCGGAAGTGGAACGCGGGCGATCGCCACGCGAAGCGAAACTCACTTAACCCGATAGCTTGTAGTACACCTCTTCGACAGTGGTCTTGCCTTGCAGGGCTCGTTGAATACCGGCCGTCGCCAGTTCCACCATCCCTTCGGCTAAGGCGAGGTCGCGCAACTTGGAGTGCGGCAGCCCCGCCTCGATGGCCCGCTGCAGGTTGGGCGAAACCATGAAGATCTCATAGATCGGAATGCGGCCCATGTATCCCGAGCCCAGGCATTTCCCGCAGCCGCGCCCCTTGAAGAACGTGGCCCCCGCCGGAATCTCGACCCCATTGTCCTTGAGTAACGAAT
The DNA here is from genome assembly GCA_041746275.1 of Pirellulaceae bacterium. Taxonomy (GTDB): domain Bacteria; phylum Planctomycetota; class Planctomycetia; order Pirellulales; family Pirellulaceae. The sequence continues at coordinate 411 of JBGTHH010000437.1, forward strand.
CCAGCATCCGTTGGTTGGGCTGGACGATTTCCTTACAGTTTGGGCAGACACCGCGGAGCAGCCGCTGGCCAATGGAGCCAAGCAACGCACCGGCGATCTTGAAATAGTCCAATCCGAGATCGTTCAAACGCGGTACGCAACCGATCGCATCGTTGGTGTGCAGGGTGCTAATCAGCAAGTGACCGGTCAAAGCCGCCTGCACGGCGCTGACGGCCGTTTCGTGGTCGCGGATTTCACCGACCATGATGACATCGGGATCTTGACGCATGAGATACTTCAGCGCGTTGCTGAAGCCCATGCCATGATCGTTATCCGCCTGGACTTGATTGATGCCGGGCAGCTTGAATTCGACGGGGTCTTCGACTGTGGAAATGTTCGTATTGGAGGAATCGATGTTCGTCAGCATGGTGTACATGGTCGTCGTCTTTCCGGACCCCGTGGGGCCGGTCATGATGATCATGCCGTGCGGCTTATCGAGCAGATTCTTGACGATTTGCGTGTCCCGGTCCTGCATGCCCAAGGCGTCGAAGGTGAAGATCTTGTTCCCTTCATCAATCACGCGCATGACGATCTTCTCGCCGCCAATCACGGGAATCGCGCTGACGCGAAAGCTCGCTCGCATGCCGTTTTCCTCGATCGTGGCATTGCCGTCCTGAGGCTTGCGCGTTTCCGTCGTGTCCATGTCGGCCATCACTTTGATGCGGCCGATGACCGCGGCTTCGGTGTGATTGGGGATGGTCATGACTTGGCTTAACTGACCATCCACGCGGTACCGCACGCGCATTTGTGGATTGTAGGGTTCCAGATGGATGTCGCTGGCACCGGCATTGACGGCACCCATCAGAATCGAGCGGACCAAACGCACGACGGGAGCGTCATTGTCTTCCTTGACCTTAGTAACCTTTTGGTCTTGCGTGACTTTCTGAGCTTCGGCCAATTCCAAGAGTTTGATGTCGACAATCGTCTGGCGAGCCGATACGCGTTCGTCGAACCCGCGATCGAGTGCCTCGAGGACATCGCCGCGCAACGCCACGATTGGGTCGACTTGATATCCCGAGATCAGTTCGGCTTCGGAGATCGCGCTCATGTCGTCCGGTGCCACCATGGCCAGCGTCATCACGCCGTCCTTAGCGCCGATGGGTGCCATGAGCCGTTGCCGGGCCAAGGACTCGGGCAGCAGACAGACGACCTGGGGATTGATGGCCTCGTCCGCGAGTTCGCGAAACGGCACGTCAAATTGGTCTTCGAGCGCCGAACCGAGTTGGGCGTTGGTCAGCCAACCACGCGCCACCAGCGTTTCACCCAACATGCCTCGCGCGGAGAGCGCAATCGCTAATTGCTCCTCCGTAATTGCTCCGCGAGCCACCAGAATGTCACCCAGACGACCTGCCATGACTCGTACCTTTTTCTGACGGAATCAGAAACTCCGACGACTTCATTCAATTGACTTACGAACCAATGACGACGGAGTCCCGCGACTTGGGTTTGATCGCTTTCTCCACCGACCCGGAACTGGCCAACAGCCGGGCGACTTTTTCTTCCAGCACCTCGGGGTGGAACGGCACCACCAGAAAATCCCGGGCTCCCGTGTGATAGGCCGTTTGCACTCGCGACAGATCGGCATCGATGGACAGCACCATGATCTTCAGGCCACTCGTCGACTCGTCGGTCGTCAACCGCTCGATGAGTCCCATGCCGGACATGCCTGGCAAATCCAAATCGGTAATCACCAGATCCGGGAGACTCTGGCCAATCTCCTCCAACGCCGCCTCGGCCGATGCCACGCACGTGACGCGATAGTCGAGCAGCTCTAGGCGGAACGACGCGACCTCGGCGACAATCGCTTCCGGTTCGACGAGCAGGATGTGGCGCATCGGGACAGACATGGCAGGCGGCCTCGTTTTCCACGTGGGTAATGACGGCAGAACAATGAAACTTAGCTTGCTGTCAACGCGCGTCAAAAAAGCCCCACGATTCGCCATCGTCGCAGCGCATCCACCACACGACCGGCCTAATCCCTACAAGCGGTTGCGAAATGCGGGCCGAGCCAGCTAGACTCAGCAGTAGGACCAGTGGAGCGTCGTGGCGAGTCGCGGCAAGCTCGCCCACTCAGAGAAACACGCATGGCGAATTCGGAACACGATTCCAACTTGCAGTTCAGCTTCCCGCCGCTCGATGCGCCGGACGCTCAACTCGCGTCGTCCCTACCCCCTCATTTGCCGCACGTCGACCTGGAGGGTAGCAATTCTGACGCCTGGCCTGAAAGCACGGTCACGGACGCGAGCCCACTCGGGAATCCCGAGACTTCGCCACCCGTTCCCTCGGGGCTTTCCCCGGGCCAGATCTGGTTGAACGGTGGCGTGTTGATGTGTGCCTGCCCCGACTGTCACGCTCCGATGTCGATCCGATTCTGGCTGATGATCGCCGATTGCTGGCAGTGCGGCACGAGTATTGAGTTGACCGAGCAGCAGGAACAAGAGGCCCGTCGCCTGCTCGCCACTCACGAGTCGTCGGACGACCGGCCCAGTTCCACGGCCAGTTCCACCAGGCAGTTGCCTGCCGCCGCTCAGGCTGTGGCCCCATCCGCCTCCTCGCCGCCCACCTCATTGCCGCCCACCTCGACGCCGCGTCGACCAATTGATTCTGTCCCGCAGCAACAGCCGTCTCGAACTTCGACAGTGGCGCGACAGTCACCTCCGCCGAAAACAAGACCTGCCCAGTCGGCCGATTACGCCTCAGGCCCCGTTCCCCCGCTGGCGCGGCGCGGTACCCCCCGCCGACCTGTGTCCGCGCTGCAAAACCGCGTGCGAGCCCGACTCCAAAAGAGCGCCCGAGCAACGGGAGTTACCGCCGTCGTGCGCGACTTGTTCGGTTGCACACCGGCGTGGCTGGTGAGTCTCGTCTTTCATTTGGTGCTGTTAACGTTGCTGGCACTGTTCACAATTGGATCTCAAGACGATGGCCCGTTCATTACGCTATCGACAACGGTGGCCAAGGAAGTACAGGAGGGAGGCGATACGATCGTCGTCGATCCTTTGAACGAAGTGGTCTTCGACCTGCCCGTGCCGAAGGATGTGGACCTGACCGATGCGAATCAACGTGAGGCCGTTGTCAAAGCGGATCAGGACGCGCGGGAACTGCGTCTGGAGCCTGGTGCCGAGGAACCGAATCTGCCCGCGCTGGCCGAGGTCAAACGCTTGGTCGGGTCGCCTTCCGGTGGAGGGCAGGCCGTGGCTGCTCGCGATCCGCGCATCCGCGTGGAGGTGGTTCAGAGTGAAGGTGGAACGACGCTGACCGAAGCCGCTGTCGCGCGCGGACTGCGTTGGTTGGCGATGCATCAAGCTCCCGCTGGTCACTGGAGCTTACACAAGTTCAACGAGGCCCCCGGTTGTTCGTGCAGCGGAACGGGTGCCACCAGTGACGCGGCCGGGACGGCCTTGGCTCTGCTGCCGTTCCTGGGCGCGGGTCAAACGCATCTGGTCGGTCAGTATCGTGAGTCCGTATCGCGCGGACTGCGCTGGCTGTTGACCCATCAGAAGGAAGATGGAGATCTCCGCGCCGGTTCGACCAGCAATACCGGCATGTACGCACACGGACAGGCCACGATCGTACTTTGTGAAGCCTATCTAATGACGGGCGATGACGGCTTGCGAGTTCCGGCCCAACGCGCTTTGGACTTCATCGTCAAGGCACAGCATCCGGCGGGTGGCTGGCGATACAGCCCTGGTGAAGCAGGGGATACCAGCGTCGTGGGCTGGCAGGTGATGGCGCTGCAAAGTGGTAGAGCTGCCAAGCTCACAGTCCCCGACGAGACCATGGAACTGGCGGGTCACTTCCTCGATTCGGTGTCCAGTGACGGTGGAGCGAAGTACGCCTACATGCCGCGCCAGGAACCGACGCATATCATGACCGCGGAAGGGCTGCTCTGCCGCATGTATCTCGGTTGGAAGCTGGATATGCCCGGCATTCAACAAGGCATTCGTTATCTGACCGAACAGCATTTGCCTTCGACGCGC
>JBGTHH010000438.1:0-1896 GCA_041746275.1 Pirellulaceae bacterium
GAAGAAGCCACGACGGCGGCGTTCTGGTTGTCTCCCATCTGAACCGCGGGGAAGGGACCCTTGATGTATGGCCTGAGACCCGTCGTCAAGTTAGCGGCCGTGGGATAGCTGCCGTTTTGGGCACGGTACAACTCCAACGCGTCGCGTACGACTACCAACGACTGCTTGGTGCTGTTGACGCGAGCATCCGTGGCGGTGTTGAACATCTTGGGGGCCGCTACCGCCGCGATAATGCCGAGAATCAGCACGACCACCACCAGCTCCACCAAACTAAAGCCTTTCCGGGGACGCGTTGTGCGATGAACCATGGGGTTATCCTTTTAATAGACATTGCCGTTGAGTTGAGATTAGTTTCCTGACGTCGAGACATAGATTTTCCTGACGTCGAAACATAGGTTGCAAATTGGCGCACGAGAAATTAGATCGGAAAAACTTGCATCTCATGCCATTTGAGTGTGTTTGTGAGCTAAATTTCATTACACCTTCCTCTGGGCACCTTCTCTGGGCTGGGCACCTTCTTGAGTACATGGCATCACGTGAGTGAGACAATGACGACAGCGAGTTTGTCCATTCCTCGAAACGTGAGCGACGCGCTGACCTTGGCCAGTGCGCTATGCCAGTCCTTGCGACGCGTTCTCACCCCGTCCTTGCTCGTATGGTGGAAGTCCTCCGCGTGGCAGCCTTGGTTGGATGGGGAACCAGTCGCCCCGGCGGACGAAGCGGAACAAAAGGCCATCCTCGGCTTGCTGGCCCAGCAAGCTTGGGATCAGCAGGCCATCACTCTCGCTTGGCCCGATGGCCGTCACTTGCTGTTGATTCCGGTCAACGAAGCCGGGATGGGAAAGGTGGTGGTGGCGGGGTTGCTGGAGACCAACACTCCCGATTTGATCATCGCGCTGGCGGAGACGACGCTCCTGGCCTTGCGACAGCGTTGTGAGTTGGAGGAGCGGTCGCAACGCCTGGACGAGTGCATCTTCCAAATCACATCGGACTTCGAGGAGCTTACGTGGTTACGCTCCGTCGCCGCTCAATTCGAGCTAAGCGGTGGGGACGATGGATTAGACCATGTGGCTCAGGCGACGCTACCTTCGTTACGTGAGCTAATTGGCGCGGAGTCGATTTATCTGTTCCGTTGCGAGCCGGAGTCAACTCCGGGTGATTCTTACGAACGTTCGCTCGCGCTGTTGTTCGCCGACGGTGCGTTGGAGCTGCCCGTCGAGCGTGTGCGGCAGTTGATTGTCGAAGGGGGATCAAAGCATACTCGGCAGCCTGTTGTTTGGAACGCGCCGAACTGCGAATCGCCGCAGTCGGTCGAGAACAACTTGCGAAATTTGGTCCTCACACCGATGATCGCCAACCACGAGTTGCTGGGCTGGATTGTCGCCGTCAACAAGCGATCTCGCTTGACCGACGAGATGCAGGCGCGCGCGACGGTTTGGGACAGGAACTTGTTCGAGTTCGGCACGAACGAAGCCAGTCTCGTCAGCACGTTGTCCGCGATGCTGGCCACACATAGTCGGAACGTCGAGCTGTTGCACGACAAGGGGCAACTGCTAATCGGCGTGATTCGTACTCTGATTAATACCCTCGACGCGAAGGATGCCTATACCTGGGGCCACAGTGACCGCGTTGCCTCGATGTCCCAGCGGCTCGCGCGGCAAATGGGGCTATCGGAGCAAGAGTGTGAACAAATTCATATGGCCGGACTGTTGCACGACATCGGCAAGATCGGTGTGCCGGATGATATCTTGGGCAAGTCGGATCAACTCACGGAAGAGGAGTTCGCAATCATCAAGACGCATCCTGTGATCGGTTACGAAATCTTGCTGCCTTTGGAACGATTGAACTACGTACTGCCGGGCGTGTTGCATCATCATGAAGCCCTGGATGGTTCCG
>JBGTHH010000439.1:0-2567 GCA_041746275.1 Pirellulaceae bacterium
TGCAGATCATGGTCCATGTCGCGAGTTCGGTGCTATCGAGTTGGTCGTCGGCCTTCGACTCGCCGACGGCGATCAGTGCTCGGGCGTCCTCGGGCTGTGCCTGGTAGTGCGAGAAAAATTCGTCGCGATCGGACAAGAGAACCGCCTGCTCCCGTTCGTTCAGCGGGCGGCCGAGGACTCGGTGCGCGATGTAGCCCAGCGACTTACTTGTATCACCACCGCTGGCGTGCAGGGCGGCTTGCGCCAGGTGTCGAGCGGCTTCGATGAACTGCGGATCGTTCAGCGAGACCAACGCTTGGAGCGGTGTGTTCGTGCGTTCTCGCTGCACGGTACAAACCTCGCGACTGGGGGCGTTGAACGCTTCCAAGTTCGGGGGCGGAGCCATGCGTTTCCAGAACGTGTAGATCGTGCGGCGGTACAGATTCTCGCCTTGATCCTGAACGTAGTTGCGCGTGTCACCACCGGCGAGCCCGACGACATCCCATATTCCTTCCGGCTGATAGGGCCTTGTGCCGGGGCCAAACATCTTGGCTGAGAGCAACCCACTGACCGCCAACACATCGTCGCGTACCATCTCGGCATCCATGCGGAAACGAGGGCCGCGCGACAGCAACGCATTGCTACGATCACGTTCGCGCTTCTCGGGAGTCGTTACGGCGGCCTGCCGGTACGTGGCACTCATCAGAACCATCTTGAACAACCTCTTGACGTCCCAACCACTTTCTCGGAAATCCACCGCCAGCCAGTCGAGTAACTCGGGATGACTGGGCACCGCCCCCATGACTCCGAAATCCTCGGGCGTGGTCACGATCCCCTGGCCGAAGACTTCGAGCCAGAACCGGTTCACCGTCACTCGTGCCGTCAATGGATTCGCCGGATCGACAACCCATTGCGCTAGACCGAGTCGGTTCTTGGGAGCCCCGTCTGGCATGGGATGCATGGCACCTGGAGTCACGGCATCGACCTTCTCACCTGGCCGATCGTATTCACCTCGCATGAGAATGTGAGCCATCGGCGGCGCATCTTTGCGTTCTTCCTGAATGTGCGTGACCGGACTGCGCGCTCGAATCGCCTCCCGTTCGCCCTCCAAGTCCACAGCCGCTTTGGCTAGTGCCGGATACTCCGAATCTCGCGTGACCAAGTAATGATCGTACAGCGAGGCTTGTTGTTCGGGAGTGCGTTGTTCCGCCGCGGTCGCGAGGATGGCTCGTAAGGGGACGATCTCGGTCAGCGATTTGACTTCAGCCGCAGTAAGGCCACGACTGTAGATGCGTACATCCTGAATCGCACCTCCGTCGAAAACTTGGGAATGGCTGCGTTGGCCGATGCGCAGCGAGGTTGTTGTGCGAATCAAGGCCTCTGGTTTGAGCGTGTTGTTCTCAGCCTTGACCGGCACTTCCTTCCCATCGACGAAGATCTTCACGCCGGCCGGTGTGCCTGAACCATCGTAAGTCGCGAACACGTGCTGCCATTGGCCGGGATTCAGGACCGCTTGGTTCGTTGCGACTTTGAGTGAGTTATTGGGCCAGGAATCGATGATATGCACCGCGACAAAACGTCCCTGCTGCCACAGATCCCAGCCGCGATAATCTGCCTTTTCGTCCATGCGAGCAATGATCCCGCCCGAGGCACCATCGCTTCCCGCCTTGATCCAAGCACCGTAACTGAAGCTCTGGTCGCGTTCAAAATCTCCCAGGCCGCCCAAATCAAAGGTGCCGCCGAGTTTCATCACGGGTGCCGGACCGAGTTTACCATCGGCGATCCAGGTGATTTCTCCGCTGGCCGGGAACGACCCGGAACTGTTCCGAGGGTCAGTCACCTCGTTGCCCTTGCCTTCCTGTAGTGGCAGGTGGACGACGAGTCCTTCGCTGGGCAAGGTTTCCGCGAGAGATTCCAGCGTAGCGGCCGTGAGCCATTGCTCGAAGGCATCCCGCGCATTCTGTTTTCGCTCGTCTCGTTTCGCGATGGCGGCGGTGATTTCGGCGGGCAGCGAATTCCAACGCGGCAGGTCGGATTCCGAGGGGACCACCATCGCGGGACCGCGTCCGTCCTTCACGTTGCCGTCTTTAGCGGGCTGCGTGGTGTTGCGAAAGAACGCGGCGAGGGAGTAATAGTCCTGCGCGGTGAAGGGATCGAACTTGTGGTCGTGACACTGCCCGCAGTTCGTCGTCAAACCGAGAAACACCCAACCGAATGTCTGCACGCGATCGACCGCATAGTTCGCCAGATTCTCCTCATCGATCGTCCCGCCTTCATTGGTCGTGATGTTGCAACGCTGGAAACCGGTGGCGATGAGTTGCTCCAGTGTGGGATTATCAAGCAAGTCGCCCGCGAGTTGCTCGACGATGAACTGATCGAAGGGTTGATTCGCGTTGAACGCACGGATCACCCAGTCGCGATAGGGCCACATCTCGCGATAGTTGTCGAAGTGCAAACCGTGCGTATCGGCATATCGAGCCGCATCAAGCCAGTAACGGCCGCGATGTTCGCCCCACGCGGGCGACTTCATGAGCCGGTCGATCCACTCGGACAGCGCCTCTTCCTGTCGCTCGCGGTACTCGCTTTCG
>JBGTHH010000440.1:0-2526 GCA_041746275.1 Pirellulaceae bacterium
GGTCGAAGCGTTTGTCAAAGCGAGCTAGGCAACGGTCACGAAATAACTTCCTCAAATCCAAAGTAGCCATCACGCTCCGTCGTGATGATCGCTGGGAAAACGGGGAAGTTATATCGTGACCGTTACTAGGCGGTCGTCTCCACTGTTTCCCTCAGTGGTTCGACCTCCAACGTATTCCCGCTAACGACATTCACTACGACAACCTTAGCACCTGTTCCCAGCTTTTCGTGGCCTAATGTGATGGCGGGGAATTCTTCCAGGCGATCTTGCACTTTCATTTGTACTTTACCCTGTCCCGCACTATTGCCCGGAATCGTCAGGTAGACGGTGGCGGTATGACCGATGGTATTGGTCAGTTTTAAATTACCGGTCTGCGCCAGCCCATAGATGCTGCGCATCAGATAGTACAGTCCATACATCGCTCCTAACCCGCACAACACGGCCACGATTAACTGAGCGGGCAAGGGCAGCCCTCCCGTTTTCGCTGTCATCCCCGCTATGCCAAAGAAGGTAACGGCCGCCACGATGGTGCGGAACGAAAGGACCCCAAACACCGAAGTCGAACCGTGCGGATCTCCCGCATCCAAATCGCCACCGAAGTCTCCGTCAGAAGCATCGGGAATATCATCGACGACATCCGCATCGCCTTCGGCCCCGCCGATGAACGTCATCACAAACTGAAACACCAGGATCGTGCCACCCACGACCGCACAGACCAAGAAGATCGTCGTCATCGTCTGATCCTTAATCGAGTTGCTAGAAGATCGGCTGGGCGTTATTCGTCCGAGCGTGACGAATCTTGAGAAGCCCAGCTACGCAGCATCATGGGACATAAAGTGTAACGTGTCAAACGAGTTACACTCGCCATTCACGGCGTGCCGCTACAGAAATAGAGAATTTATGACTTGACCGCCGATATCGGTCAGCCCATGGTCGCGGCCTTGATAACGGTAGGTCAGCCGCTCGTGGTCAATTCCCAACGCCGCCAAAATGGTCGCCTGCACATCATGGACGTGAACGGGATGCTCGGCCACGTTGTAGGAGAAATCATCCGTTTTGCCGTACGTGAATCCAGGCTTGATCCCACCCCCAGCCAGCCAGATGGAGAAGCAGCGCGGGTGATGATCGCGACCGTAATCACCACTCTCCAAACTCCCTTGGCAAAACACGGTGCGCCCGAACTCACCGGCCCAGATAATCAGCGTATCTTGCAGCAACCCACGCTGCTTGAGATCCTGGACCAGCGCGGCCGAAGCTTGATCCGTCTCTTGGCATTTGCCTTGAATCCGGCTGACAATGTTAGTGTGATGGTCCCAGTCGCGATGATAGAGCTGAATAAAACGGACACCCTGTTCGGCCAGTCTTCGAGCCATCAGGCAGTTCGCAGCATAGGTCCCCGGCTGCCGAGCCTGTTCGCCATACAATGCGAAAGTCTGTTCGGGCTCGTCCGCCAGATCGGCGACTCGGGGCAGCGTCCCTTGCAGGCGATATGCCAGCTCGAACTGGGCCACGCGCGCCTCGATCTCGGGATCGCCGATCGCATCGTGCTGAATCCGATTTAATTCGCCGAGACTATCCAACATTCGTCGGCGGATTTCCGGTGTGATGCCCGCCGGGTTGGACAGATAGTGCATCGCTTCGCCACCACCGCGCAACTTGATGCCTTGATGTTGTATGGGAAGAAAGCCCGTTCCCCACAAGCGACCGTAAAGCGGTTGATCGCCGGGCACGCCACCTGACAGCAAGACCACAAACTCCGGTAGGTCCCGATTCTCGCTCCCCAAACCGTAACTCACCCAAGATCCCAGGCTAGGCCGCCCTGGTTGCTCGGTGCCCGTATGAAACATTGTGATCGCGGGATCGTGATTGATGGCTTCGGTATGCACCGAGCGCACGAGACAGATGTCATCCGCGACGCGCGCGAGATGGGGCAACAAGGAACTCAATTCCATACCGCTGGTTCCATGTCGCGAGAAGGGAAACGGCGAAGCGACCACCGGCAGCGAGGATTGCATCGAGGTCATGGTGGTCAGCCGCTGCCCCTGGCGCACGGTAGCGGGAGTCTCTTGCCCATGCCAGCGAGCCAGTTCGGGCTTGTGATCGAACAGATCGATCTGGGACGGCGCACCCGATTGATGCAGGAAGATCACGCGTTTCGCTCGGGGAGCAAAATGCGGTAAGCCTGTTTGGCCGGAACGTGGCTCCGCCCGTGCAACGTCGTCCGCCCATAAGTGAGGATTGAGTAGGCTTGCCAACGCGGCGACTCCGATTCCCGTGCTCGTCCGACCCAAGAACTGTCGACGAGTCTGCATCTGTTGATTTTGCAGCATGGATTCACGCAGCGCGCGTGCTGTCGGGGATTCGGATGACGCTCGGTTGCGGTTCATGACAGGGACAACTTTCGGTAACGTTCCAATTCGATGGATGCGGCTTAGAGCCTGTCCGAAAAGGGGTCTGACCCTTTGGAGACGAGTCAATTTACTAGGTTTTTGGCCTCGCCGGAGAGGGTCTGACCCCTTTTCGGAC
>JBGTHH010000441.1:0-5414 GCA_041746275.1 Pirellulaceae bacterium
CAGTTCAATGAACCGAGTCGTCGTGCCATGTTTGCGCGCCAGCCAAGTCAGGTAAAAGGGGTCGATCGGAATGCAATGTCCGCCGAGCCCCGGTCCAGGATAGAACGCTTGGAAGCCAAAAGGCTTTGTCTTCGCGGCTTCGATGACCTCCCAGATGTCAATCCCGATTTGCTGGAATAGGACCTTGAGCTCGTTCACCATCGCGATGTTAACGGCTCGATAAGTGTTCTCCAGAATTTTGCAGGCTTCCGCCACTTCGCAGCTCTTGACCGGAATGACTTCCACGACCGCTTGCCGGTACAGTTCGGCTGCCAAAAGGCAACTTGGCTCGTCCAAACCTCCGACAACTTTGGGAATGCTTTGTGCTGAAAAATGCAAATTCCCGGGATCTTCGCGTTCGGGGCTGTAAGCCAAATAGAAGTCTTCACCGACCTTCAAGCCGCTTTGTTCGAGAATGGGTCGCACCACATCCCGCGTCGTCCCGGGATAGGTGGTACTTTCCAAGATGACAAGTTGACCGGGGCGCAGGTGCGCTGCCACTTCGCGCGCCGTCCCTTCGACGTAGCTCAAGTCTGGATCACGGCTGTCCGAAAGCGGCGTGGGAACGCAGATCAACAAGGCATCGGCTTCTGCCATTCGCGACATGTCCGCCGTCGGCACAAACGTCTCGTCGCCAACCCGTTGGGCGACCCACTCCGAGGCGATATGGCCGATATAGCTCTTGCCTTGCAGGAGCGTCTCGACCTTGGCTGAATCGACGTCGAAGCCGATCGTTTTGAACCCAGCCGCGATGAAGGCTCGGATCAGGGGTAGTCCGACATAACCGAGCCCGATCACACCGATCTTTGCAGTTTTCCGCTGAATCTGACCAAGCATCATTTCGAGACGGTGTTCGCTAACTTGTGGCATGGTTGCTCCAGGTGAAGCCTGAGTTGCACTCGATTACGTGATTTCACGGAGGATGGTTGGGCCTGCCGCTTGAGTGACCCAGAGCGGCACCTTCTGCCATAGTTAAATCGTAACCGTTCACGGTATTAGGTGTGAATGAGGCTGGGAGCTGGTTTGTTGCTCAGAGTCGCGGTGATGGACTGGTGGCGGAAGGAGAGGATACAATCGACGGTGCGTGTGTAGATCGATCGACGGATTGTGACGAAGTCCGAAAAGGGGTCAGACCCTCTCCGGCGAGACTAATAAACCATCTGAAGTCGACTCGCCTCCAAAGGGTCAGATCCCTTTTCGGACAAGCTCTCAGGAAACCCCCATCGCCGAAGATGCTTATGTGGTGTTCGCATTTCGATTCTCGACGGGCCTCCGCTTGCTCCGTGATCGTCATGGCACTGGCCCTGAACGCCGCGTCTCTCGCTCACGCCCATTCCCCGCCGCACGTCGATGCGAAGCGGCAGGAACCAATTGCGGTCTCCTTGCCGAGTGATGGCGAAATGCAAAATCAAGAAGAGCTGCAGTTTACCCGCGACATCGTTCCATGGCTTAGTAAGTTGGGCTGCAACAGCGGTAGTTGTCATGGCCGAGCGATTGGGCAAAACGGCTTTCGGCTGTCCCTGTTTGGCTTCGATCCCGCTTCCGACTACGCCGCGCTGGTGCATGAAGGGCGAGGGCGGCGCGTGTCGACCGCGGCTCCTGAAGATTCGCTCATGCTGCGCAAGGCGACTGGCGACGTGGCTCATGGTGGCGGCGTGCACATGACCGTCGATTCCGAAGCCTATCGGGTCCTGCACCGCTGGATCGAGCAAGGCGTGGCCTGGGGACCGGACGAAGCGGCGACGGAAGTGGCGCTCGAGATCACTCCGCCACAGTTCGTCGTGCAGGCTCCGTTGGAGCAGCCGCTGCGCGTGGTCGTGCGTTACTCCGATGGTTCAACGCGCGATGTAACCAACTTAGCCCGTTACGACAGCCAGCAGCCCGAAGTCGTCACGGTCTCGGCTGATGGTGTCATGCAAGTGACTGGCGCGCCAGGCGAAGGTCACGTGATGATCCGCTACGCAAACCAAGTGGCAATCGCCACCGTCGTGCTACCGTTGGGCACGACTTCCATGGACGAATCGTATGCGGACTTTGTACCCAAAAACTTTGTCGACGAACACGTGCTGGCCAAGTGGCGATTATTACAGATCGTGCCCAGTCCCACAGCGAGCGACGCAGAGTTCTTGCGGCGGGTGTTCCTGGATGTGTTGGGCACATTGCCCACGCCACAAGAAGTTCGCGACTTCCTCGGAGACGCTACGCCCGACAAACGCGATCGGCTGGTCGATGCCGTGTTCGAGCGGTCGGAGTACGCGGACTTCTGGACGCAACGTTGGGGAGAAGTTCTGCGCAACCGAGTTGGCGATTCCAATCAGAAAGAGAATACGTTGGCGTTCGCCAAATGGATTCATCAATCACTCGCGGAGAACAAATCTTACGACCGTTTCGTCCGCGAAATCCTGACGGCTGCGGGAAAACGCAGCGACCAGCCGCAAATGGATTGGTATCGGCAGGCGATCACCCACAAGTTGCGAGTCGAGGATTCGTCGCAGGCGTTCCTGGGGTTGAGGGTCTCGTGTGCCAACTGCCACAATCACCCGTTCGAGAGCGTGACCCAGACGGATTACTGGCAGTATGCCGCATTCTTCGCCAAAGTCGGCTCGCCCACTTACGGCTCGGTGGACGAGATCACGTTGAAAGAGGATGGCGAGGTGAAGCATCCTCGGACGGAACAGCCGCTGGTTCCCAAACCATTCCAAGGTCCGACGTTCGCGTACGTGAGCGGCGAAGATCCTCGGCACAAGCTAGTGGATTGGATGACCGCGCCCGACAATCCCTATTTCTCCCGCGCCATCAGCAATCGCATCTGGGGTCACTACATGGGGCGAGGGCTGGTCGACCCGGTCGACGACATGCGCGCCACGAACCCGCCAAGCAATCCGGAGTTGCTCGATGCCTTGGCGCGGGACTTCGTCGAGCACGGTTTCGATCTCAAGCACCTGGCGAAAACGATCCTCAAGTCCCGCGTCTACGGACTGAGCTCTCTCCCCACGGACTTGAACCGGTCCGAGATGCACAACTTCGCTCGACATTACCCGCAGCGTCTGTCTCCCTATGTGTTGCTGGATGCCATCGCCAGTGCCACGGGAGTGAGCCACAAGTTCGACGACTATCCGGACGTCCGGCGTGCGATTCAATTGCCCAACGAAAAGGCTCGGAGCGAATTCCTCGACATGTTCGGGCGTTCCGTCCGAGATACGCCTTGCGAGTGCGAGACCCGCCTCGCGCCCAATTTGGGCCAAGTGCTGTACCTGCTGCATTCCGATGAACTGGAGCGGAAGATCACGAATCAAGAGGGACTGGTCGCGCAACTGGTGAAGGACGAAACATCCTCCGAGCAGATTGTCGAAGAACTCTTCCTGCGGACGTTTTCCCGACTGCCCGACGATGCGGAAGCTCGGGACGCGGTCGCGCTGCTGGAACAAGCCGCCCATCGAAAGCAGGCTGCGGAGGATCTACTGTGGACGCTGCTGAATTCCAAAGAGTTTCTGTTCAATCGCTGATGTCCGAAAAGGGGTCTGACCCTCTCCGGCGAAGCCAAAAACCTTGTGAAATCGATCGCCTCCAAAGGGTCAGACCCCTTTTCGGACAGGCTCGGAGGACTCCGGCATGAGCTATTCCATCGACATCACTCGTCGCGGTTTCCTACAAGCCGGCGCGGTCTCATTCGGCGGTGCCGCCTTGGCCAATTTGCTTCGGCACGAGGCGCTGGCCGAGGTGTCTCCCACCGCCGATAAGCGGAGTGTCATCTTGCTGTGGCAGCCGGGCGGGCCCAGTCATCTCGATATGTGGGACATGAAGCCCTATGCGCCGCTGGAGTATCGCGGCGAGTTCACTAGCATTCCCACCAACTTGCCCGGCTATCGCGTGTGCGAGTTTCTCCCTCGGCTCTCCCAGATGTGCGACAAGCTGACCATTCTCCGGTCGGTCTATCACGACATGACCGAGCATTCGCAAGCGACGCACACCTCGTTGACCGGTTATGCTCCGACGCAAGGCGATCCGGCTCAGGAAGTTCCCTCCTGCGGCAGCATCATCGCCAAGGAACTGGGGTGGCGGGCTGGCTTGCCGGGCTACATCGCCGTGCAACAAGCCATCGAACACGGCCGCGCGGGATATCTGGGAGTGGAGTACGACCCATTCGAAACCTTTGGCTATCCCACCAGCCCCAGCTTTCGAGTCCGCAACCTGCGGCCCGCGGAGGGCGTCGGTCCCGCGCGCATCGAGACACGCAAAGCGATGCTCGCGCGGTTTGATTCGATTCGCCGCGACGCGGACGCAACGGGTGCGATCGAGGCGATGGATACATTCCGGCAGCAGGCGTTTGAACTAGCTACCAGCAGCCAAGTCCAAGAGGCATTTGATCTGAGCCAGGAAGATGAACAGACTCGCGAGCGTTATGACCGCCAGAGTGGAGCAGGGCAGGGGGCGCTGCTCGCGCGGCGGTTGGTCGAGCGGGGAGCACGCTTCGTGACCGTCAAAATGTCGTTCGGTGCTCCCTGGGATTCGCATGAGGACAACTTCACCGCGCATCGCAAGAACGTCCCCGGCTACGACCAGACCGTCTCGGCTGTGATCGAGGATCTCGACCAGCGTGGCTTGTTGGACCAAACGCTAGTCATCGTCGGTGGCGAATTCGGTCGGACTCCGCGGATCAATGACAAGGCAGGACGCGATCACTGGCCCAGTTGCTACACGATGGTGTTGGCGGGAGGGGGCGTGAAGCGGGGCATGATTCTTGGGTCCAGCGACGCGCTGGCCGAGCTGCCCAAGGAACGTCCCATCAGCCACCAGGATGTATTGGCAACAATGTACCAGTTGTTGGGCGTCGATTTTTCCAAGAGTTATTTGAATGAGGCGGAACGCCCCGTGTCGATTCTGAACGTTGGTCAGCCGATTCGGGAGATCCTGTGAGAACCATGTCGCGAGGCGTACTGCCGCTGCTGTGGGTGGCGGTGCTGGTTTTAGACGCGGCCAGCAAATCGGTGGCTGCACCGCTTGATGTGGCAGCCCCGTCGCGCACGACATCCGTCGACTTTGCCAGCGAGATTGCTCCCTTGCTCCGCACCCACTGCGTCGCCTGCCACAACGAGACTTCCGCAAAGGGAGGACTGGTGCTCGAATCGCCAACAGCGATGCTGCGCGGCGGCGATTCAGGTCCCGCAGTGGTACCCGGCAAGAGTGACGAAAGCCTGCTGTTTCAGGTTGCCGCCCATCGACAAGAAACCTTCATGCCCCCCTTGGATAATGCCGTGGGAGCCAAGAATCTTGCACCTCCACAACTGGGTCTGCTCAAGTTGTGGATCGACCAGGGCGCTCAGGGCACGGTAGCCGCCACTCGCAGCGTGCGTTGGCAGCCGCTGCCAGCGCGG
>JBGTHH010000442.1:0-4796 GCA_041746275.1 Pirellulaceae bacterium
CCGTTCGCCATGAATCGTTTTTGCGGCGCGGAGGACATCAAGACGATGCGAGTCGGCAGCGATTATCAAGAACGCTCGTTCGGCAACAATTGGGGGATGTTGATCGAGGAGTTGAAGTTGCTGGCCCGGGGCGTGTTCGTCGTGGACAGCGAAGGCAAGGTGGTTCATGCCGAGACCGTTTCCGAAGTCACCTCCGAACCGAACTACGACAGCGCCTTGGCGGCGCTCAAGGGCCTGCTGTAATCGCTATAACACCTGGCCCCAGGTGGGCGTGGGAACGATGGACCGCTCAAACGCCTTTCCCGACAAAAGGAATTAACCGTCATGACCGTCCGAATGACACAAGTTAAAGCACTCTGCACCGATTCGGAACTCGCCTTGGTCAAGTCCAGCCGCAATCCCGAACTGCGCCGATTGACGTTGGCTCAAACCAAGCAGTTCTCCCAGCGGGCGCGCAAGCTGTTTGATAAATGGCAGGGTCAGAGTCGGTCCCAGTCGCGCGCCCAGTCACGGCAAGTCGGCTTCCCCGATCAGGAAACGAATACGCAGCTCAAGGCACAGATTTTCGAGGAAGCCTTGGCGGCGTTTGAATCACAACGGGAAAAGCTTTCGGCCGCAGCGGAAGGCGAAGTCGCCAAGAAGGCCGCCGCGAAGTCAAAGAAGTTACGGGCCGTCGAGCATCGGGCGGCACGAGCGAGTGTTCGTGCGACCCTGTCCCAACAGGCGGCCGACTTGAACACGAAGTCACTCGCTCGGAAGGCAGCCAAGAAAGCGGCCCGGACGTCCGCCGCCAAGGTCACCGAAGCACTCCCGGAAACCGTGGAAGCGGCACCCGCTACCCAGACCAAAACAAAGCGTGCCGGAGCCAAAGTGGTGAAGAGACAACCCGCCGAAACGCCAACCAAGAAGTCGAGCAAGGCGCAACGACCGATTCCCACGCCGGCCACGAAAACGCTCCAAAAGAAACAGACCGCCGAGACCAACGCGAAGCAGGCTCGCGTGGCACGCAGCGGTTTAACCACACGGGTCCGGGGGCATGTGTCGGCTCGAGGAAAACGCGCGCAAGCCCGTCGGGACAATAAATCATGACCACGCGTTGCTCCAGAGCAGTGCGGGCTCGTCACGACGATCAGAGCGATTTGACGAAGTGACGGGGCTAGACAGACATCGCACGCTAGCATCGACAGCGATCTTGGAGATCGTCGCGTGATCTGTTAAAAGGCGAACCTCCGCCAAACGAAACCAGGGATGGATCGTTATGAAGAGTTTTGGTCGCGCTGTCGGACTTGCCGCCCGGAATCGAGGCACGCTCCTGGGTGTGCTGCTCAGTTCCCTCTTCGTGGGCGTTCTGTGGGGTGCCAACATCGGCGTGGTCTATCCCTTTGTCGAAGTCGTCTTCAAGGGCCAATCGCTGCAGCAGTGGATCGATAGTGAAATCGACAACTCGCAGTCGCGCACCGCCGCGTTGTCGGAGCGGCTTGAGTCCTTGCAAACATCCCTGCCGCGACTTGTTGATCGTGAAAGGCAACTGGCCGCGACCGAAGTCCAACGAATTGAAGCCGATCTGCAAGCCGAACAGGTCGTGCTGCAACAGTATCGTTGGATCCGTCCCTATATCTTCAAGTTCCTTCCGTCGAATCCCTTCCAGACGTTACTGCTGATCGTCGGCGTGCTGTTGCTTGGCACGGCGTTGAAAGACACCTTTCTGGTGATCAACATGGTGCTGGTCGAGCGATTGGTTCAGCTCGCCGCCTTGGATCTTCGCAAGCAGTTCTTCCGTCAGACCCTGCGACTCGATCTGGCGGCGTTTGGCTCAGCACGAAGCAGCGAACTGTTGAGCCATTTCACGCATGACCTGACGAGTCTCGTCACGGGGCTGAGCACTTTGTATGGCAAGGTGTTGCGCGAGCCCTTGAAGATGTTGGCTTGCTTGATTGGAGCCAGTTTCATTAGTTGGCGGCTGCTGCTGTTATCGTTACTGATTTCTCCCCCATGCTTGTTTCTGTTGCAGCGGCTGTCCCAATCGATCAAGCGTGCCAACCGCCGCGCGATGGAAGAGATGTCGCAGCTCTACAACACGCTGACCGAAACGTTCACCGGCATTCAAACCGTCAAGGCGTTCACGATGGAGGGCTTCGAACGGAATCGCTTTCATCAATCCGCCAAGCAGTTTTTCCACAAGTCGCTGAAGATTGCGTTTTATAACTCGTTGACGAAACCGGTGACCGAGGTGTTGGGCATTGGCGTGATTTCCCTGGCGCTGGTGGCGGGAGCCCACTTGGTGTTGAATCAAGAGACGCATCTATTGGGTGTGCGGCTCTGCGACACACCGCTCAGCTTGTCACAGCTCTTGCTGTTCTATGGGCTGCTGGCCGGTGTCACGGACCCCGCGCGTAAACTGTCGGAAGTTTTCGCGACGCTGCAAGCGGGAGCCGCCGCGGCGGAACGAATTTATCCCATGATGGATCGCGAACCGGTGATCGTTGAACCTGCACATCCCAAGTCACCAGCGTCACCACACCATCGATTGATCTTCGAGAATGTGTACTTTCACTACCAGCTGAACCAACCGGTCCTGCGAGGCGTCGATCTCGAGATCAAACATGGTGAGACCGTGGCCATTGTCGGCCCGAATGGCTGCGGCAAGAGTACACTGATCAACTTGCTTCCGCGTTTCTACGATCCCACGTCGGGTGCGGTGCGGTTCGACGATATCGACCTGCGCGACATGCGGCTGCGCGATCTCCGACGACGTGTCGGTCTGGTGACGCAAACCACCCATCTATTCGACGATACCGTGCTGAATAATATTCGGTACGGTTCGCCCAGCGCCACCGACGACGACGTGATCGCCGCGGCGCGACAGGCTCACGCACATGGCTTCATCGTCGACAAACTGACGGACGGTTATGCCACGCTGGTGGGACAGGAGGGCCGCAAGCTGTCCGGGGGTCAACGCCAGCGCATCGCACTGGCCCGTGCCATCCTGCGGAATCCCGAAGTCTTGATCTTGGATGAAGCGACCAGCCAGATCGATATCGAAAGCGAACAACTCATCCACAAGGCGTTAGAGCACTTTGTTCGCGACCGCACCGCGATCATGATCACTCACCGCCTGTCGACGCTGACCCTGGCCGATCGCATCATCGTCATGGACGCGGGGCAGATCATTGATTCCGGCAGTCATGCGGATTTATTGCGCCGCTGTCCTCTCTATAGCCGCCTGCATCAGATTCACTTCCAGCAGACCGCTTGATGCAGTCGCGAGTATCCGCTGGGAAGATCAGTATCCGCTGGGAAGATTTCGTTGTCGAATGTGCCGTGCCAATTCCACCGTGCTGGTGTAGATCACGGCATCAAATCCCGCAGCGAGCGCACCGGCTACGTTCTCAGGCCGATCGTCCGCGAAGAAGATCTCCTCGGGCGCGACGCCCGCCATTTCCGCCGCGCGAACGTAGGCGAGTGGCTCCGGCTTCAAAGAACGAATTTCATAGCTGAGCGCATAGATCTCGAACAGGTCTCGAATGATCGCGTAGCGGCCGTTGGCGATGTGTTGCCAATGGATTTCATTGGTATTGGAGAGAATTCCGAGTCGGTGGCCGGCCGCGCGTAGTTGAGCGACCAGCGGCGTCATGGAAACGTTGATTTCAAAAATATCCGCAGCCGCGTGTTGGAGTGCCGTGAAGTCCGGCCGCGTGGAGGTTCGTTCGCAAAACGCCTCATAAAACTCACGCGTCGATAGGTCGCCCCGCTCGTAGTCAAGTTCCAAATCATCCGCGAACAACGCTTCCCAAGCCTGTTGTGGCGTAATCCCGGCTACAGCCGCCATCTGCCGCGCGCCGCGCTGATGGTCGAAGTTGACGAGCACATTGCCCAAGTCGAAGTAGATAAAACGGGGTGGCGAAGCCATGCTGGGCGGAAGCGTCGTCCGTCTCCAAAGTGATCGGGGCTCGTGACACAGTGCTTACGGCCTGTCCGAAAAGGGGTCTGAACCTTTGGAGGCGAGTCGATTTCACTTGGTATTTGGCTCGCCGGAGAGGGTCTGACCCCTTTTCGGACAGGTGCTTACGGCTTTAGCTCTCGAAGTCGAATGTCTTTGTACCAAGCTTCCGCCGGTTTGCCACCATGTATTTGCAAGCCAATCACCCCGGTGCGCGCGACGTCGTCGGGCTCGGTGTAATCCACGGTGGCCAGCCCGTTCAGCCAAATCTGAATACGCGGTCCTTCGCAGCGAATGACGAACTCATTCCACTCGCCGTCCTTGTAAACTTCTTGGACTTTCTCGGGGTCACCTTCCGCTAGTAGTTTATTACGTCGCGACTCGTCGTACAGCGCGCCCCAAATCTTGCGGCCCCATGCTGAACCCATGTCGCATTGATAGCCGATCACCTCGTGATGGTCTGGTATGCGTTTGCTGCGAAACTGAATGCCAGCGTTGTCACCGTCGCCGACGAGCTTTGCCTGCAATCGCAATTCGAAATCGCCGTATTCCTTTGTGGTGCAGAGAAATTCGTTGTTTGGAATCTTCTCCTTCAGCGAGCCGCCGACAATGGCTCCGTCCTCGACCCGGAACATCTTCAGATTCCCCTCCCAGCCTTCCAGCGTCTTGCCGTCGAAGATCCGGACGAAATCCTTCTCGTCTTCAGCGGCACCGGCCGCGGCAATCGGCATCAACAGCAACACAGGCAAAGCGAAACGGGCGAGTCGTTGAATCATGAGTTGGTCTTTCTCGAAGGCGAGTCTGAAATGAGCCGCGGACGAATGTGCAGCGATAGTTTCTTCTGCGTCTGAAGATA
>JBGTHH010000443.1:0-5343 GCA_041746275.1 Pirellulaceae bacterium
TGCCCAGGCCGATGAGTTCGACGCTTTGCGTGACAAGGTTCGAGCCATGTTGCTCGACGAATCGATTCCTTCGATCGCCGTGGCCGTTAGCCGCCACGGGCAGGTTGTGTGGGAGGAGGCGTTCGGTTGGGCGGATCGAGAGCAGCGCGTCCCGGCGACCGAACATACCCTGTACTCGCTAGCGTCGATCTCCAAGCCGATCACCGCCACAGGTCTGATGTTGTTGGTGGAACGTGGCGAGTTGCATCTGGATCGCGGGGCGAACGAGTATCTCGGCGACTCGCCGCTGGTCGCTCGGACGGGAGCGACGCGCGAGGCCACACTTCGGCGTCTGGCCAATCACACGTCCGGCTTGCCCTTGCACTATCAATTCTTCTACGCCGACGAACCGCACACACCGCCTCCGTTCGCCGAATCGCTACGACGCTATGGAGTCCTGATGCGACCTCCGGGAGAACGATTTCAGTATGCCAACTTTGGCTACGGCGTCTTGGATCACATCATCGAACGACAGTCGGGGCAAAGTTACGCCGAGTTCATGCGGCGCGAGGTGTTCTTGCCGCTAGGTTTGACGCACACCTCCGTCGGCATCGCGAAGGGACTCGAAGCCCACGCCGCCGTGCGGTATGCGACAGATCAGACACCGTTGCCATTTTATGACTTCGATCATCCCGGGGCGTCGGCAGTCTTTGCCAGTGTCCACGATCTCATTCGCTTTGGGATGTTTCACTTGAAGCATCGCGGGGCCGACCAGCGAGCTCTCTTGAAAGATGAAACGATCGACGCGATGCAACAGCCCACTGCCGACGTCGGCGATGGGCGGCACTACGGAATCGGTTGGTTCATTCAGCCAGACGAGAATGGGTTTGCGACGGTGAGCCACTCCGGGGGTATGGCGGGCGTCAGGACGCGGTTATGTCTCGTGCCGAGTGAAGGTCTAGCCGTGGCGGTCCTCTGCAACACCAGCTCGGAGGCTCCGCTGAAGCTGACGCGGGAGATCTTGGCCACGCTCTTGCCTGAATTTGGCAAACGCTTGCGTAAGGAACCCAAGCACGATCCTGAACCGGCAGGCAAGGCCTTCGCGCCGCCCGAGCTGGTGGGCTATTGGCAAGGCCAAGTGAGTACGCCGGACGGCGCGCGGTCGATCCAGATGTGGGTGCAGTCCGATGGAGACGTTCACGTGCAACTCGACGATCAACTGCGCACCGTGCTGAACGATTCGAGTCTCCGTGACTCGCGGTGGACCGGTGTCTTTGCGGGTGACTTGGCCACCGTCGATGCCCAGCGACGGCCATATCACTTGGAACTGGATGCGAACTTGCGCGGCGAGTCGATCAACGGCTCGCTCACTGCCAAATCACTCCCCAGCCCCAAAACGGGCAACGCGCTGAGTTACTGGATTGAGCTTCAACGAGTCGACACCAATCCGCGAACGACCCGTCTGTTCAATGGCACGGATCTCGCCGGCTGGCATGTCATCGATCAATACGACTTTGCTCGACACGGTCACATCCACGTGCAAGATGCGGCGATCATCTTACCAGCGGGCACACCCGCCACGGGGCTGCGCGTGACGCAGCCGTTTCCGCGCGTGGACTATGAAGTGTCGCTCGAAGCGAAGCGAATCGATGGAAACGATTTCTTCTGTGGTCTGACCTTTCCCGTGGGCGAGAACTATCTGTCACTGATCCTGGGAGGTTGGGGAGGCGGCGTCACGGGGATCTCGAACCTTGACGGCATGCCCGCCGTCGAGAACGCCACGACCAACTACTTCGACTTTGTTAAGGATCGCTGGTATAGAATTCGCCTGCGCGTGACGACGGACAAGGTTGAGGCGTGGGTCGATGACCAGCAGATCGTGGACTTGGACAGCGCGAAGTACAAACTCTCGATCTGGTGGGAGCAGGAGCCCGTGCGGCCGTTTGGGATCGCGACGTGGTACACCAAGGGGGCCGTGCGCAAGATGTATCTCAAGCGACTCTAGTGAGTTCAGGCAGTTTTTCTTTAGGTTATGCTCGCCGTGTCCACCGCCGATTCCACCATCGAACTGCGTGCCTCGTCGACCTTTCCGTATCGACGGTCACGACGCTGCCAGGATCAGAATCAAGGATAAGCAAGATGAAGATCGATCAAGTTGTCTGCCAGGTATTGCGTTCGAAGTCGATGTCGAACAAGACGGCCAGTTGTCAGGATCTCGTACTTGTGCGCGTGCGGACGGACGAGGGCTTGGAAGGCATTGGTGAAGCCGACTCGTCTCCCGAGGTCGTGAAGGCCATCATTGACGCACCTTACTCCCACAACATCGCCCGAGGTCTGCGCGAGATCCTGCTCGGCGAGAACCCACTTGAAACAGAACGCCTGTGGCAGAAGATGCTGCGGCAGACGATGTACTTCGGTCGAACCGGCGTGACGATTTCCGCCATGAGCGCCATCGATATGGCGCTGTGGGATCTGAAGGGCAAATATTTCGGGGAACCGATTCACCGCCTACTGGGTGGCAAGCAGCACGATCGCTTCCGGGCGTACGCTTCCATTCTGTTTGGCCGTGACCGTGCGATGACCCGGGAGATTGGCCAGCGCTGGATTGAAAACGGGTACACGGCGGTCAAGTTCGGCTGGGAACCGATGGGTGAGTCAGAGCAGGTGGATCTCGATTTGGTGGCCGGTGCTCGTGAGGGCATCGCGGACGCGACCTTGTTGGTGGACGCCGGATGCGTGTGGGATGCGAGGACGGCGTTAAGGCGAGCTCACGCGTTTTCTCAGTTCAACGTGGAATGGCTGGAAGAACCGCTACGCCCGGATGATGTCGCGGGATACCAGTGGCTACGCGATCGTTCTCCGATTCCGATTGCCGCCGGAGAAGAAGAGTGTGGCCGTGCTGCTTTCAAACCTTTGCTGGATGCTCGAGCCTTGGATGTCTATCAGATCGATATCTCCCGCAACGGATTCACCGACGCCGCCTACCTTCGGCAGCGCATCGAGGAGATTGGCGCGAGACCCTGCAACCACTGTTACACCAGTCCGCTGACCGAAGCCGCTAGTCTGCATTGGTTGAGTACGTGTCGCGACGCGTTTCTGTTTGAGGACTGTGTCGAGGATGAGCCGATGCGCCATGAACTGACGATCGAGAAGGTCCAGGCAGTCGACGGCTGGATCGAGGTGCCGGATCGACCTGGGCTGGGAGTCACACTGAACGAGGAGTTTGTGGCAGCTCATGTCGTGGCTCAGTCCAAATAACGATTGTCACAATCTCACCCGTCGACAGGCGTCGGTATCGAGTCGGCCGTGAGTACCGGAATCTCGGAATTGATGACCAGCCAGGTCAGGGCACAGGCCACATAGATCACCGCGCCCGTGACGAAGACGGGCACCCAACCGTAATACTCGGCCACCATCCCGAACAGCACCGGTCCGAGGATCGAACCGATCCCAGCCACGGTGTTGTTGAAGGCGAAGACGGTTGCCGACGCTTGGCCGCCGATATCGGTGACACAGCCCCAAGTCGCCACCACGCTCCAGTCGGAGAAGAACTTGACAAAGAACAGCATCAGGCAGAATCGTTGCGGGTCGTCATACCACATTAGCGCCATCAACAACAACCCGCCGGCGATCCCCTTGCCCGTGGCTCCTACGGCGACACGCGACCAGCGGAGGCTGCGTGTCCAGACAATCAACCGATCGTTCAGCCAACCGCCGAAGACGCCTCCCAGAGCACCGCCGAGCAATGGCAGCGCGGCATAGAACCCCATCTCCTTGAATTGCAGCTTATGCACTTCCCACAGAAACAGCGGAATCCATGCGGAAAAGATCACATCGGCCAACGTGCTGAGAATCGTCTGGACGTTGAGCATCGCGACGTTGCCGATCGACCGCGGGCTCATGCGACCGAGCATGTCGCGGATACTCATGCGCGGGACAGTCACCGATGTCTCCCCCGCACATTCTTCGATCAACTCCACCTCGGCCTCATTGACGCGCGGATGGTTGCGAGGCGAGTTGCGATAGAGCAATGCGAACAACAACGCGTGACCGAGCCCCACGAGCGCCAGGACATTGACCACAGTTCGCCACGGCCACATCAATATGCCCAGCATCAGCGAGCCGACCAAGAGGTTCGCCGACAGCCCACCGATGCGACCAAAGAAAATGCCCAACCAGCCTTGGACCGTCGACCGCACGGACAGCGGGAACCACGTTCTCGTGATTTGGCTTTGTGCCGCGAACACGGCCGACTGCCCCAGTCCTAGCGTGGCGCGAGCGACCCACAAGGACTTGCTCGTCGGAGCCCAAGCATGCATTCCCAATCCGATCGACCACACGACCAACATGGCCGTCAGCATGAGGTGGACTCCGAACACGTTGGTTGCCACGCCGAGCGGAAGCTGAAACCCGGTATAAGCCAACGAGAAGGCACTGTCGAGCAAACCGAGTTCGTCTTTGCCCAGGCCCCATTCCTCCGCCAACACCGGTTTGATCAGACCGAAGAGATAGCGATGCAGGTACAGGAGCCAGGAAGTGCCACACGCCAGCGTGAACACCTGCCAACGAAAGCGGGTCGGGCGATCTGCGACGGACAGAGGACGCTGTGCCATCAGCGGTCAAGCTCGGCGAAGGAGCGGGGCGCGAAGGTGGCTGGTTGAGACGTTTCGGCGGTAATGATATCCCACGTTCGACCTGACTCGCGGAAGGCATCCCACGGCGGCGTGTGATAAGCGATCCGCAAGTGAGGCGTCTCGATCGGCTGGCCCGATTGTTCCCACGATCGCATGACGGCTTCCACCATGCCCGTGGTCAACAACGTGCGTTCCGCCGGATAGGGTTCGGCACGCTGGATGAACAGATGCTGGATCGCATGTGACAGCGCCTTGAAGAGTCCACGATTGCCCCACGGGCTGTTGAAGTACGCCGTTGCGCGAGGTGTCGATTCGCCACGCAGTCGGCAAGCGAAATTCCACCGGTCCGAACTGGAGCTGATCCTCAATACCGTGGCTCGCAAACCATCTTGGTACTCGATGGCGATCGCATAGGGTCCCTCGGGCCGCGACGGCGGCGTGTGAGTGGATTGGGCTTGAAAGACGCCGGTGTTGGGCCGCGGCTGACGGACCGCCCCCATCGCCTGCTCGGCATTCATCGCGGCATCGACAAGCGACTGCGACCAACGCCCCGCCGCTTGCGCCTCCTCGAACTTCTCGCCCACGAGGAGTTCGATGCGGGCGACGCCGGTCTCGCCTCCCTTGCGAGATTCGACGATCGATTGGAGCACCTCCAGAGCATGGAAGTCGTATGATTCGAGTCCGCCTCCGTGAATCGAGACGGCTTCCTCGATCTCGGCGGCGGCCGGCA
>JBGTHH010000444.1:0-4261 GCA_041746275.1 Pirellulaceae bacterium
TCGGGGACTTATCAATTCACTGCGAAAGCAACGCGTTCAACACGCCGGAGTTTTAGTTCTTGTTCTTTCTACCGGCTCGAATACCGGCTTTCTCCCGCTGTTCTGGCGTGGATCTAAAGTGGTCAGACTGGGTAACCTGACAAATCCAGGGAGTTCATTCTTCCGGTTCGAATTTTGGGCGGCCACGCGGGCGGAGCGTCGAAGTCAGGCCGAGTGCCTGGGCCGTGGCTTGAACCCAAGCTTCGCTGCCCAACAGACTGCCACGCTCTGCACTACGACGAATCGCAGCCAACTCCGCTTCCGTTTGCGGCGAGTTGACCTGCTTCGTCCAATTTCGCGGTTCCGGCAGGGGCCAGTCGCTCACCAGTGGCGGCGGACGTTGTTCCTGCACCGAGGCAGTGAGTTCGCGTTGGGCGGCGGTTTCGAGGTTCTTACGGGGCTGGTTAAGATCCGGACGAATGCAGTCGACCGCGATGCAAAACGCGCCCTTGAGACGGCGCGTTCCGCCGCTTGGGACGTCCCCTTGGTGTTTAGCGTCAATTAGTTTGGCCGAGCGGGCGTCAACTAGAAGGGGCGAGTTTGTCAGGGCTAGCACTCCTGGTTTCGCTCGGAGCGTCAACTAGATGGGACGAGGTGCTAGCGGGGGTTGTGGGTGTCGACTCGAAGGACGGAGATTCGACGGGCAAGCCGGGTAGCAAGGGTGGCTTAAAAATATCGCCATTCGCGCCGTTGGGTTTTGATCGCAGGTTATTGGCAAACCCATTGCCAAGGAGGCTGCGATGATTACGGATGTTCGAGCGAGTCAGATGTTCCTGTTGCTGCATGAAGCGGAATCGGTGGCCAGTATTGCAAGGAGGCTGAAGATGAGTGCGAAGACCGTGCGGAAGTATCGTGATGCCGATCAATTGCCCAGCCAAATCGAACGCGCCGAGCGTTCCTACCGGACTCGGGAAGATCCGCTCACCGAGTTCTGGGATGAAATCACGGCGCTTCTGGAACGCGATCCTCGGCTCAAGCCCTATGCGATCCTGGATTGGCTCAAGCAGAAATACAATCCGCCAGAAGGCGAGCCACGCGTGAGCGATTCGATTCGCCGCACGCTGGAACGGCGCGTCCAAAGCTGGAAGCTACAACACGGTGTCGAACAGGAGGTCAAATTCCCGCAGATTCATCATCCGGGCGACGTGATCGCCTTCGACTTCGTGGTCCTGAATTCGCTGCAGGTCACACTCGCCGGCAAGCCGTTCGATCACATGTTGTTTCATGCGGTCTTCACTTACTCGAATTGGGAATACGTTCACCTCTGTCATTCGGAATCCTTCGAGGCGCTCTCCGCGGGCTTGCAAGATGCTCTGCATCGCGCGGGCGGTGCTCCCCGTCGCGTGCGGAGCGACAGCCTGTCCGCCGCAGTGAACAACCTGTCAGACGACAAAGAGTTCGCCTCGGCGTATCGCGACTTGCTCGCGCATTATGGCGTCCAGGGTCATCGCATCAACGTCCGCAAGCCGCACGAGAACGGAGACGTCGAGTCGTCGCATGGTCACTTGAAGGATGCCCTGGACCAGGCATTGCGTCTGCGCGGCAGCCGTGATTTCGCCACGGCGGAGGACTACATGGCCTTGGTGCGTCAGTTGGTCCACCGTCGCAACGACGAGCGCGCAGCACGGTTTCAAGAAGAAGTCGCGGCGCTCCGCCCGTTGCCGCCACAACGTCGCGGTACCAGCACTTCGATCTTCGTGTCGGTGAAGTCCGACAGCGTCATCCGCGTGAAGCGAAACGCCTATTCTATCAGCAGCAAGTACATCGGTTTACAACTCGAAGTACGCCTGCACCAAGACCATCTGGAACTGTGGTATCGCAACGAATGCCGCGAGCGGATACCGAGACTGTTGGGACGCGGCAAGGAAGACATCGACTTTCGCCACGTGATCGATTCACTGATCCGCAAGCCCGGCGCGTTCGTCAACTACAAGTATCTCAATCATATGTACCCGACGACGCGCTTCCGCATGGCCTACGATCAATTGCTTCAGAACACGACAGAAGCTTCCGCAGTGAAGCAGTATCTCAAGCTGCTGTATGCCGCCAAGCACGAAGGGCTGGATCTCGTCGATGATGCACTGCGGTGGTTTCTGACCGAGGGCCGGGCGATCACGGCCGACGACGTTTTGCAAGTGGTGGCCAGCCAGCACCAGCTTCCCGCTCCGACCGACGTGCAGGTCGAAGCTCCCGATCTTTCCACGTTCGATTCTCTTCTACAACACAAGGAGGTGTACGATGAGCCCGAAGAAAACTACGACCAAGAACCGGCGAACGACGACAACAACGACGACGATGAAGACGAAGAAAGCGGACTGGCCGCCTACGATCGACACGTCGAAGCTGCCGGAGCAACTGAAAGAGTTACGGTTGCCGACATTCCGCGAGACCCACTCGTCGACGGCCGAACAAGCGGCCCGCGAACACTGGACGCACACGCAGTTCCTGGCGGAACTGGTCGACAAGGAATGCCAAGCGAGAACGCACAGCCGCATTGTGCGTTTGCTGCGCGATGCGAATCTGTTGGCGGGCAAGACTTGGGATGCGTTCAATTGGTCTCGGCTGCCGCTGCATGTGACTCAGCAATTCGAGACGCTTCGCCAGGGCGACTTCTTGAATCGCCAGGACAATTTGTTGCTCTTCGGCAAACCCGGCTCGGGAAAAACGATGCTATTGTCGGCACTCGGCGATCAGCTCGTGACAGTTGCCACATTCCACCGTTGCTACTATTTCTGGTTCATCGGCTACGTCGCCAAGCTGCCCTACGAGCGGGAGCGTTCAGCAACACAAAATTAGGACACTACCAAATTGACGGCGGTCGGAATCACGGTTCGCTACAGCGAATTCGGGAGAGAAGTATCTTATCTCGTAGATCGCTCACAAATCTTCGGTACTGCTTCGACCCGTCCCGTATCTCGATGGCCGAGAAATGCACGATTTCTATCTAGATCACACATCCTCGTCAGATTTGGTGGCTGTCACGTGTCACCTTTTCCTGCGTCTGGGGAAGTTCCCCCACTCACACACGCCCGCGCAGGCAGGCTAGGCCCGCGGCAAAGGGGGGCCCGCGGCAAAGGGGACAGTCCCATTTTCGCTCCCACATTTTCGCTCCGCAAAGGGGACAGTCCCATTTTCGCTCCGCGGACTGCGAGAAAATTGGGACAGTCCCCCTTGTTGTTTAATCGGATTGCCCGCGGCGTCGAACCAGGTGTAACCGTTGCCTCGCAATTCCTCGATTTGCGTTTGCAAGTTATTGATCATGGCCTTCGCTCCAGGGTGTACGTCAGGCTTTCTGGCCTGACATGTCAGCCTGGAAAGGCTGACGTACTCATTCAAGCCACGCCAAGCCCTCGTAACCCAGCGACTCGTAGCCGAAGAGCCAAATCGGTGACGCTCGGATGCACTTGCCGCGCACCGCAGCGGACACCACCACCACCACCACGTCGCCGACTTTGAAAAGACTTGAGGATGAGCCGCTGCATGCCAACGCCCCATGTGAAAGCTGCCTGCAAGCCGTGACGAACAGTGGCTTTTCTCGATCGCGATGGAACGATTAATGTGGATCGCGGGTACGTCCATCGCATCGACGACTGGGAATTCACCCCGGGGTGTGTCGAAGCGTTGGGAGCGTTACGGACACTTGGGTTTCAACTCGCGGTGGTCACGAATCAATCGGGCATCGCAGCGGGGAAGTACACCGTCGAACACGCTCGGCGGTTGCACGAACACATGTGCTACGAACTCTCCCTGAGCGGAGTACACGTGAGCGCGGTCGTGTATTGTCCGCACGCCACCGATGCGTGCTGTGAGTGCCGGAAGCCCCGCACGGGAATGGCACGGCAGGTCGAGGCAATTCTGGGACTGCCAATCGACTATGCGGCGAGTTGGACGATTGGCGATAAAGCCCAGTGATGTCGAATTCGGCCAGTCACTGGGGACACGAATTGCGCTCTCCCGTAGCCACTACTGGACGCAAGGCGAGACTGAGGTACGGCCCCACATGATCGTCGACTCGCTCTTGGAGGCGCCCCGTCGAATTACCAGCAAAGAATACGACTTTGCTCCAATGTGATCGGTGTCTAGGCCAATGTCTTGGCAGAGTTAGTAGGACGTCAACGGAGTTCGGATCCGTTCACGATCCAAGTCCAATACTGCGAGGGTAAGTTGTGTTCCTATCCTCAGACCCAAGATTCTGATCCTGCGACTTCGCGATCATCAGAAC
>JBGTHH010000445.1:0-2568 GCA_041746275.1 Pirellulaceae bacterium
GCGTTGGAGTACACCCACGCTCAAGGCATATTGCATCGCGACCTGAAGCCCTCCAATGTCTTGTTGACGCCTGCGGGCGTGCCCATGTTGCTGGACTTCAATCTGGCCACAGACATCGAGTCGGAAGCTCCGCGCATCGGTGGGACGTTGCCGTATATGCCGCCCGAGCAGATTCATGACGTCCATCTCCAACCGTTCCAAGCCGAGATGTCGGGCGACCCGCGATCCGATATTTTCTCACTGGGCGTGATCCTGTACGAGCTCTTGACTGGCAGACTTCCCTTTGGAGATCCGGTGTCGAGTTTCGTGCCAAGGGAAGCCGCTGCGGCATATCTACAGGCACAACAACAGCCGATCACATCGATCCATCAGCGGAACCCCGCCGTTCCGACTCCGATCGCGAAAATCATCGAACGTTGCTTGTCGTTCGACCTGGACCAGCGTCCCCAATCCGCGACAGCGCTGGTTCAAGAATTGCGGAAGCACTTCTCGCGCCGACAGAGGTTTGTCGGTTGGTTCGCACGCCACATTCGGCTTGTGGCGAGCCTCGCCTTGCTCTCGACCATTTCGATCGCCTTGCCGACGTGGCATCTGGCGACGCGTCCGCCGTACGAAATTCGTGAGTATCGCGCGGCGCTGGCCGAGTTTGATCGCGAGCAGTACGCCGAAGCCGCCGAGCGGTTGAGTGAATTACTGCAACGCCAAGAGACCGGCGAGGCGCTATTCGCGCGGGGTGTTTCCTATCAGCGTGTGGGTGATCATGAACGTGCTTGTGTCGATTTCGAAAGGGCCCTCGCCTTAAGAGATGCTCCAATCATATGGGAATGCTTTGCCTACTCGGCGTTACAACTGCCGCGATCCGAGCGATCTCGTGTGGCGATTCCGTTTTATCAAAAACTGAGCAAATCGCTGGGCCAACACCCCGCCCGCGAACTGAATCACGCTTTTGCATACTATCAGTGGGGGAATCAGCCACAGCGAGTCGTCGACCACGCGACGAAAGCATTAGAGTCGGGATTGGATCGTCCTCAAGCGGCTTATCATCTCCGGGCGCTTGGATGGGAACGTGTGGCGGACTTGAATAAAGCTCAACCTACCTCGGCGTCTCCCAAAGCCATCGAACAAGCTGTTCGGGATATTGACCACGCGATTTCATTAGAGCCCGTTAGTCCGCGACTTCGCTACGATGCAGCACGATTACACGCCCGGTTGAACCACAGGGACAGCGAACGTCGTTTTCGTGAAATCTTATCTCAGGCCGGCACTGCCGATATTCCCATGGCTTTCGTGGAAGGAATTGTGCGGCAGTGGCAGCCCCATTGGAGCGATACGCCCTGGTTTCAAGATCTGCGTACAAGCCTTTCCACCGGGCAGGCGCTTTCGGGCCTCACCGAATCGGAGCTGTTCCTAACCGCACCAGATGCCATCCAAGTTCGAGAAGAACTTGCCCTACATGGGAGTGCGACGTGATAGGGCTCAGTAAGTGTCCGACTCAGTTCGTCTAGTTTTGTATTTCTATTTCCGTTTCTCCGGTCTGTCCATTGTCAGTGACCGTCGCGGTGACAATCCCATTGAAACCAGAGGGAATCGTGGCATAAACGTAAAAGAAGCCAAACGAATCGGGGGTTACGGAGGCGGAAACAACTCCACTAATTACAACCGTCACTCCGGCGAGGTTCTCTGGCCCGCTGACGTAGCCTGAGATTTCGAACTCATTCGGATCACTGTAGTTGTAGGTGGGCCACGCCCCACACTGATAGAACGACGGTGGCGGATCGCCCATACCTGGGTCTTCCATCATGAGTTCGCCGGGTACTCCAAGGGCTAAGTCATCAGCGTGAGCTGTTACCTGCCAACTGGCGGTGGCTAGGCCTCCCAAGCAGGTCAGGACCAATCCGGTCACGAACAGGCGGACGAATCGAAGTTGCAGATCAGCGAAAACGGACGTTGCGCGCATAGCATTCTCCAGTGGTGCGATAGTGGGGGAATCGGCAGATCGACGATGCAGATAGATGCCTAGAAGTACCAAGCCGTCCTTGGCGTTCCGCCAAGAACTAACTGGTTAGGTATCGAGACGCTGAGTGCTTGGTCTTTGAAGGAATTTGCTTCAAAGCGGTAAACCACTCGGCTAACTCATTCCTCGCTTCCGGCGACATAAGAAAAAAGCAAGGACGCCTGGGACACTGCGGGCGTTCCGATGAACGTTCTGCCCCTTCCGCAGCGTTTCCCCAGACGTCTCGCTCTGGTGAAGACCAGTGCGAACACTCGGCTTCTGTATTACTAATTGCGAAACGGCGGCAAAAGCGGGCGTCAATTCCGGGAATTTTGGAGAATTTCTTCCCCTCACACCGCAAACTACTACAGGACCATGACTTATAAGCCGCGCTCTGCGCGAAGAAATCCTGGCTGAACCTACTGACCTCGCGGAAACACCACCTGAACGTAGTTGTCGTCCGAGCAAATTAGCTTCGGGCTTTGCAGCAGGCCGGGAAGTGGTGGAAGGCCGTGATGGCGGACAATCCCGTCCGGAGGACTTCGCACACGCCTAGAAGTACTAGTTCAACCAAC
>JBGTHH010000446.1:0-2662 GCA_041746275.1 Pirellulaceae bacterium
GTCGCCAAGCCCGCGCTGCGCCACCGCATTGCCGGCAACTACGCCGCCCAGGCCAACGGCCTCTCCAGCGAGAAGCTGATCGAGATGCTGTTCGAAGCGGTCCCGCACGACAAGAAATACGAGAAGCCAGCGGCGTGAATCGATGAGAACATTCGAATTCGCCATCATCCTAGATGGATCGCCGGAGCTAACCGAGGAACTTGCTGACCGATTGTTCGCAGCGGGTTGCGACGACGGCACGCCGGGCATGTGCGCTGGTTCGACCACGATCGACTTTCACCGCGAAGCGCTTTCTCTGGAAGACGCCATTCGCTCGGCAGTGGCGGATGTGAACGCCGCCGGTTGTGTTGCGGCACATGTGCAAATCGATGCGGAGAACATCGCTGTTTCGCCGTAGCTTGGTGCAGTGTCGCGACGGGCAGTCTGGCGATGGTAGAATCTGAAGACGAGGAGAAGTGCCATGTCACATACCGTCGATGCAACATACGAGAACGGGTTTCTGAAACTTGAGCACCCGTTGCCGT
This sequence comes from Pirellulaceae bacterium, assembly GCA_041746275.1. GTDB lineage: Bacteria > Planctomycetota > Planctomycetia > Pirellulales > Pirellulaceae. Next base: position 525 of record JBGTHH010000446.1, read on the forward strand.
TAGTAAACCACCAGCGAGTTCGAGTCATCGTGGAGACGGGGCTTCCGTCGATCGTCGAAGCTCAGGGGCTCATGGGGTGGACTGGCGATCGCCAGACGCTGCGCCAGATTGCCGAAGAACCGGAGCTTGATCCGCAGGAGGGCGCATGATCTTTGCGGATATTCCGGACGGCTCCTCCGTGTTTGTGGACGCCAATACCTTCGTTTATCATTTCGCCGCCGACCCTGTCTTGAAGGCTGCCTGCACGCAGTTGCTGGATCGCATTGAGCGGAACCTGGTCCACGGGTTCATTTCAACCCACGTCGTGACGGAAGTCGCACACCGACTCATGACACTGGAAGCGATCAACACACTAGGCTGGCCGATCGCCGGCATCGCTGCCCGGCTGCGAAGGCATCCTGGCGAGTTGCAAAAGCTGGCACTATATCGAACAGCCGTTCAGATCCTTCTCGCTTCGAAGATCACCATCCTGACAATCGCCCCGCAACTCGCCGCGATGGCAACGTCGGTCAGCCAGCAGTGGGGATTGCTCAGCAGCGACGCTTTGATCGTCGGCGTCATGCAGGCTCACGGCCTTGCAAATCTTGCCAGTAACGACAGCGATTTCGATCGTGTGGCCGGCATGGTCCGTTTCTCACCTCAGTAAATCTGACTTGTCCGTGTTCCCATGGCCAAATCCGTCCTCTCCCGCTACCTCGACCCTGACGTGCTCAGCCGCGTCGCGGATCGCCATTTGGACCCCAAGGGGCTGGTGATCGGCAATTTGGCCGGGAACCACAAGTCGCCGCTGTCCGGTTTTGCGGTCGAGTTCGCCGGGCACCGCGAGTATGTGCCGGGCGACGATCCGAAGCACGTCGATTGGCGGATCTATTTCACGCGCGAAAAGTACTTCGTCAAGCAATACGAGTTGGAGACGAATTTCGTCTGCCACCTGGTGCTCGATGTCAGCGCCTCGATGCGCTATGGCGAGGCCCGCGAGCAAAAGCTGCTGTACGCGGCGCAAATGGCCTCGACGCTCGGCTACTCGGTCATCCATCAGAGCGACAAGGTTTCGCTGTTCACGTTCGACGACCACGTGCGGGGATTCGTCACGCCCAGCAACTCGATGGGCCAGGTCGTGCGGATGACCGAGCATCTCGACGAAATCGAACCGGTGCAGAAGACGGCGATGGCCGACTGCCTGAACGACATCGCCGGACGCCTGGGGCGGCGCGAGATCGTGATGATCTTCAGCGACTTCTTCACCGACCTCGATCAGCTGGAGCCGGTGTTGCAGCGCTTGCGGTACGCCCGCCACGAAGTCGTGCTCTTCCAGGTCATGCACCACGACGAACTGGCGTTCGAAATGGACGGCATGGTCAAGTTTGTCGGACTGGAAGTGCCCGAGGAGCTGCTCGCCCAGACCGACGACCTCCGCCGCGCGTATCTAGAGGCCGTCAATCGGTTCAACGACCAACTCGAAGAAATCGCCCACCGCAACGGCTGCGAGCGGGTGTTGTGCGACACCAGCCGCGGCATCAGCGACCTGCTAATCGACTATCTCAACCGGCGAAGCATGCTGGCGCTCGCCCGCTGACGGCCCGATGATTGCATTTTCGCAATCGATCTGCTAGAACGCTTACAGCGGTTCATTTCCCGTTAAGTGCCGATTTGCGGCCGATAGCGGAAGATGAAATGTCGCAAGCTGGGGAGGGCGGAAGGATGCGGTATTCGTTTCGATTGGCGGAGGTAGTCAACCACGTGCCCGATCCGCGACGGCGGCCCGGCACGATCAAGGCGATCTGCGACTACACGGGCCTCGACCGCCATCAGGTCGCGGCTTTGCTGAAGAACGAGGTAAAGTACGTCCCGCTCGATGCCCTCTCCAAGCTCTGCGGCTATCTGATCGAACGGGGCTTCGCCAAAGCGGACGAGCTGCCCGGCCGGCTGTTCGGCGTCGTGCCGGAGCACTTTTGGGAGCTTCTCGCGCGGCGGAAGCGATTGGAGTTGTGCCTGGGCGTCCGGCGCGGCGACGCGGACAACTCGCTCGACGACGCCTGGGTCGTCGCCTCCGATTCGATGTTGCTGGGCGAACTGCTCAACGGAGCGACGACGCTCGCCATCACACCGCCAGCCCCCGGTGAACTTCTCGTGGAAGG
>JBGTHH010000447.1:0-4635 GCA_041746275.1 Pirellulaceae bacterium
CCGCTTGTCGTACAAGGTCATTGCGGGCATGAATAGCCCGATCTCGCCATCGTCGTCAACCAAGTCGGCGACCTTCCACGCAAAGGCTCGTGCCAGCTCGTTGCCACCAACGGGACGTTCCTTTTTGTTGTCCCGCATCCACTTCCACGCGGGCCGGTCTTTGTCGTTGAGCTTTCGAGGGTTCAGTTTCTTCCACGGCGGATTGCCGACAATCCAGTGAAACCTTGTTTTCTCCAATGCCGGTGGAAGCGGGTCGAAAAAATCCGAATGGAAGATATTGCGATCACGAAGCGGTGGCAGCTTGACCCGTTTGTCGTCTTCCAAGTCAGGTGGATCGACGTAATCCAGCAGCGTTAGGAGTAAGCTTAACTCCGTCACCGCGCACGCATCATCATCGCGGTCCAGTCCGAAGATGTTGGCGACTAACAGTTCTCGCAACAGTATCGGGTGGACAGTTGCATGTTTGTGTTGCGGATACGTCTTTTCGATCAAGCGACGGTAACTCTGCACAAGGAAGGCACCGGATCCGCAGGCGGGGTCCAGCACCCTCACGCCGTCTTCGAGTGGCAAGACGTGTTCCATTTCGCCGAGCATGTAGTTTACGACGGGAATGGGCGTATAGTAGGCGCCCTCGACTTTTCCTTTTGATTCACCTTTCTCATTTGGTGCGTGAAGGAACTGCTCGTAGACAACCGAGAGCGTTTCGATCGGAATGTATGAAAAGTCGTAGGCTTGAAAGTCAAGGGTCAACTGCCGATCACCGGAAGGCAAAATGTCATCACCATTAAAGACGCCAGCAACCAACCGCACATGCTCAGCTTTCGGTGCTTCCGTACCCGAGAACGCGAGCGGAAAAATATTGCCATTGAGCCAGCTTTCGAGTTTTTCAACAACCAGCTTTAGCTTGGAGAACGATGCCGAGCTACCGAACACCTCAGTTGCTTCAACTCCCCAAGATGCGAGCTTGCGATCTGACAGAATTCCACGATCACGGAGATAGTTGAGGTAAACGTACTTACCAATTAATGCATGTGACGTTGGACGTGATAAATCGCACTTGCCTCGCAGGTGTTTGTCAAGGTTCTTCAAGTTGTCAAGCAGTTTCCAGTTGACCCTGCGATCTGGTCTGAGTCGGCTTGACCACTCCTTCCAGAATCGGCCAGAGTTTATTTCGCTCGCATGGAACGTCTTGGCAATCTTGGCTGCTTCATTGAAGGCAAGTAACGATGTCAGATGTCCGCTTCTACCGCTTGAATACTCAAAGGCCGAGTAGAATTTGATTCCTTTGGGCGTATAGACGATCAAGAAGGGGGTGATGTCTTGATTCCAAACGAGCCGATGGACTTCGTCAGCATCTTTTTCAGTATTCGCTTTGCAAACGTAAACGACCGGTGCGGGTGCGGAGTCCGTGTCGTCAATATCGCTCAGTGTGTAGACGCCCATCAGGCCACAAGCAGGCTTCGTGGCGGCGCGCAGTATATGCCCGACGTTCGCAGCGGTTGCGAACGACCGCGTGCCCTTCCTTAGGTAAAAGGGGCAGTTTGCGTAGCCCAGCTCGTCAAGTAATTCGTCGAGGAGCATAGTCTCGGCCGACACCAATCTGCAGGTGATTGGAAATACGGATTCTATATGTTTTGGCACGGCCCGTCGAGTTCGTTCGTGGCTCATGACAAACCGCCCTGAGTCACTTCCGATATGGCTGACAACCTGCATCGGTCACCTCGACCGATATACCAAGGCAGTTGCTTCGATGAATTCTCAACACCGTCGGTTACGGAACCCAGCCGGGGAGGTCGGCGGCTTGCTTGACCCAAGTCTCCATTTGGGCCTCGTCGAGTTGATCATCCTCATAGATATCGATCCAGCGCGATTCCTTGCCCTTCGGCGTGCCGCCAGCGGGAATGGAGCGTAACGATGTGCCGGCGAAGAAGGTCTCTCTGACGTAGCGGGTGAGGACGTGGAACGAGAGGAACCAGCCTTGGCCCGCCATGCCGTAAAACGGCGAGTTCCATCGCACGGACTTACGCACGTTGGATCGGTTCCACACAACCAGTTGTTTGGGTAGAGAATTGAACGCCAGTCGGTCTAGCTGATTTGCGAGTCGAGGCGCGTTATGATGTCCCCGCGTACCAAGCGATTCCCTGAGATCTGACTGGCGACCATGCCTTGAAGGCCATCGCGAATTCGCATAGCGTGACCAAGTATCAGCTCAACAACAGGATCAGCTCCATGTTTCCAAGTATCGCTTCCGCTTTGACCCGCTGGGCGGTGTTGCTTGTCGCGCTGTCGACGACACTGCACGCTCAAGAGCCGCCCTACGATGTTTTTCCCGATGCGGAAATGCCTTATTTCCGCGTGCGTTACGATGGTTCGACTCAACCGGGCGAGCTCATCTTTCCAGTCAATTACACCTTATGGATTCCGCCGAACGTCAGCACGCTGCGCGGCGTGATTGTGCATCAACACGGCTGTGGCGTGGGATCGTGCAGTTCCGGCTTGACGGGAGCCTACGATCTGCATTGGCAGGCACTCGCGAGGCGGCACGATTGTGCTCTGTTGTCCCCGTCGTACGAGCAACCGGAAGGGGCCGACTGCCAGATGTGGTGCGATCCCCGCAACGGTTCCGCCGCCGCGTTTCAGAAGTGCCTGTTGGATCTCGGCGAGAAATCGGGACATCCCGAACTGGCGAGCGTGCCGTGGGCATTATGGGGACATAGTGGCGGCGGGCACTGGGCGGGGGGGATGGTGTTGTTGTATCCGGAACGTGTCGTCGCAGCTTGGCTCCGATCGGGCGTTCCGTTGCTAACGCCGAATCCACAACGTGCCGAGATCAAGGCCCACACGTTGCCCGACGCCGCGCTCCAGGTGCCCATGATGTGCAATCTCGGCACGAAAGAAGGCGTGACCGTTCAAGACGGCCGATTCGCTGGCGTGTGGCCCGCGAATGAGGTCTTCTTTCACGCGATCCGCGGAAAGGGCGGTCTCATCGGTGTGGCCATCGACCCGTTGACCGCGCACGAGTGTGGGAATCAGCGCTACCTCGCCATCCCGTGGTTGGACGTCTGCCTGGGGCTTCGGCTTCCCAGCGTCAGCGGCCATCCGCTCCAGGCCGTGCCGACCGACGCGGCGTGGCTGGCGAGTCCCACCGGATTCGAGGCCGTACCCGCTGCGAAGTTTGACGGCGATCCGCTCCAGGCGGCGTGGTTGGCGAATGAAGCCGTCGCGCGAAGCTGGATGCAGTATGTCAAAGACACGGCCGTGACCGACTCGACCCCGCCCCCCGCGCCGACCAACTTGGTAGTCAAAGGCCACGAACTAAGCTGGGAGGCCGAAGCCGATCTCGAAAGCGGCTTGGCACTTTTCATCATCGAACGCGACGACGAGTTCCTGGCCCACGTGCCCGAGCAAGGCAAGAATCCGTTCGGCCGCCCGATCTTCCAGAACCTGCAATACAGCGACACGCCCACGCAACCTTTGATGTCCATGCACTTCATCGATACCCAGGCCGTGCCAGGTAGGAAGCACACGTACCGCGTGATTGCTGTGAACACCGTCGGTCTGAAGTCCGCAGCGGCCGCGAGCACCCAGACCGACATACCGATCGGTCGATGATCGGCGGGGTTATCGTTCAGTTCTCCATCGAGCCGGCTTGGTCGATGGCCTCAGCAGGGTTCACTTCCGTGGTCAGTTGCGATTGTTCGCTACGAGTTCGATGGCCCGCGAGCCCCACGATGCCGGCGGCGATCCCGATCCAAATACCCATCGCAGCAGCGATGATCGAAGCGATGATCCCCAGAACAATGCTCATGATCGACGCCGTTAGCCACACGATGCCCAAGACATCTTCGTTCGAGCGATAGCCGTTCCACCACCCCCAGAGACCGCCCGGTGTCCAGAACGGTGAACATGTCATAAGTACGCCCGCAAGCAAGAGGGCAAAGCAGCCAATCTCGAGTCCCACAAAGACCCGAAGTGAAATGCGACGGGATCGGTCCATGGTTGAACTGTTCGTCCTTTGGAAACTCGGGAAACACCAAGTAAAACGCTACGGTGGGATGCTGCGAGACGCAACGAGCTACTGCCTGCCGCAACTCATCATCGATGCGGACACTTGCTTTGTAAAGCGGATCGTAGGAGACTGAGCCTCATCGCAATGCACTGCAACAGGACCTACCACAAGGATCATCGACGATGCTCAGCCGCTCTGATGTGATGATGGCAGTCTTACTTTGTTCGTTCACCATCGCCGTGTCACCGTCCCCGGCGGACGAACCGCTGGCACCGAACTATACGATTCCCACGCTCGACCTCGCTGGGCAGACGCACCGGCAAATCGTCGTCGATCGCGAGCCGGGACAGTATTTGGGCCATCCGACTACCGTCTTACTGGAGGACCACAAGAACCTGCTATGCGTCTACCCCAAAGGCCATGGTCGCGGCGGAATCGTTTACAAGCGAAGTGACGACGCGGGTTTGACTTGGTCCGATCGGCTGCCGACACCGGAGAGTTGGGCCACCAGCAAAGAAGTGCCGACGATCCATCGCGTGGTCGATGCGCAGGGCAAGAAGCGGCTGATCGTTTGGTCGGGACTTTATCCGGCGCGGCTAGCCGTCAGCGAGGATGATGGAGCGACG
>JBGTHH010000448.1:0-4521 GCA_041746275.1 Pirellulaceae bacterium
TGGCCATCAAGCTTTGCCCCTCCAAGATATCCGAAGCCGCCATCCGACTCAAACAGAGCGCGCCCTAGGACCGGGTTTCAGGACAATGTCTCTTGACAGCGAGTAACATAACAGCTTACTTATTTGCAGCTTACGAACAAAACAGGTAGGCTTACGGTGTCGCACGGTGGCTGCTGGCTGGCCACGACCGACATCCAAGAGCACGGAAGTAACGGGGTTCACTCGCGAACCCGCAAGCATCGATCGTGGGGTGTTCCGCCCCTGAGCACGGCGAGGACGATAGGTTCTCGCTCCCTTTGCAACGTGGCCGAGACTGAAAGTAACTGGCTTCGCAAGACGATTGCTCGTCGCACGAGGCGGTTTTCCGCAGAACTTCTGAGTGAAAGAGAGCTACCATGAGCACGGTTGTTGATCCCCATGTCAAAGACGCGGGCAATGCTGGCATCACCCATATTCCCCAGCCCGAATCGACCGAATCGAAATACCAATACCCGGGTGTGCCTGTCACGTGCGACGGGGCCGAGGCGGTGGTGCATGTGGAAATCGCCGTCTGCCACGGCAGCGGAGCCTATCCGATCACCAGTTCGACGACCATGGGCAGCGGCTTCAACGCCGCCGTGAGCAACGGCAACACGAATTTGTGGGGCGATCCGCTAATCTTCATGGAGCCGGAAAGCGAGCACTCCTCCGCGTCGTTCTGCGAGGGCTTCGCGCTCGCCGGGGGCCGCGTCACCAATTTCACCTCGGGCCAAGGTTTGGTCCTGATGAAGGAGGTGCTGTACACGATCGCCGGCAAACGGCTGCCCGTGGTGTTCAACATCGGGTCGCGGGCGCTGACCAGCCATTCGCTGAACGTTCACGCGGGACATGACGACGTCATGAGCGTGGCCGATTGCGGTTGGGGGATGCTCTTTGGACGCAATGCCCAGGAAGCGGCAGATCTCTGCTTGATTTCGCGTCGCGCCGCCGAAGCCTCGGAGACGCCATTCTTTAACGTTCAAGATGGCTTCCTCACCACCCATACGGTTGAAACCGCTCGGTTGCCTGAACCCGAGTTCATGAAGGAATTCATTGGAAATCCCAACGAAAAGCTGACTAACCTGATGGACCCGAGCAACCCAATGATGTCGGGCGTGGTGCAGAATCAAGATTCGTACATGAAGGGTAAGATTGCCCAGCGTTGGTACTACGACCGCGTCGCTCCGGCTCTGGAGGAAGCGTTCGAGTTGTTCGCTCAAAAGACCGGTCGGCACTATGACTTTGTCATGCCCTATCTTTGCGAGGATGCCGAGTACATCCTGGTCGGGCTGGGCGGTTATATGGAAACGACCGAGGTGACGGTCGACTACCTGCGTAAGAAGGGAGTCAAGGCGGGCTGTGTCACGGTCTATTGCTTCCGCCCCTTCCCGATGCATCAGATCGTCAACGTGTTGAAGGATGCCAAGGCGATTACGATCTTCGAGCGGATGGACGATCCGCTGTCGACGACCGGCAATCATCTGACCCGCGAGATCAAAGCGGCCTTCTGCGATGCACTCACCGGCCAGATGGGACACGAACGCATCGACCAGATTCCGCGGATTTATCACGGTGCGGCGGGACTGGGCAGTCGCGACGTGCGCCCGGGCGATATCATCGCGGCCTTCCAGAATATGCAACATGACGGGCAGGACTACTTCTGCGTCGGCATCGATCATCCGTTGGCACTCAAGCAGGGCGAGGATCCCGATCTGCGTCCCAGCGGCGGTTTTTCAATGCGAGGCCACTCGGTCGGAGGGTTCGGTTCGGTGACCACCAACAAGGTGATCGCCACCATCGCCGGCGAGGTGTTCGGCAAGGATGTCCAGGCTTATCCCAAGTACGGCTCGGAAAAGAAAGGCTTGCCCACCACGTATTACCTGACGATCGGCGACGAACACATCAAGACGCATAGCGAGTTGGAGTTCGTCGACTTGATCATCTTGAACGATGTCAACGCGATCCTCGCCAATCCGCTCAGCGGTGTGGTCGACGGCGGCGCGGTGTTCATGCAGTCTCCCTATGACGATCCGCAGGACGTCTGGACACGTATCCCGCAACGCCACAAGAAGACGATCCGCGAAAAGAATATCCGACTGTACTACTGCGATACGGTGAAGATCGCCCGCGAGGTCGCGTCGGTCGCCGACTTGCAGATGCGTATGCAGGGCGTCGTCACGCTGGGCGCGTTCCTCAAGCTGACGCCGTACGCTAAGAACAGCGGCATCTCCGACGAGCAGGTCATGGCGGGGGTCGAAAAGGCCATCCGCAAATACTTCGGCAAGCGGGGAGAACGCGTCGTGCAGGACAACATGACATGCATTAACCGCGGCTACAGTGAAACCCAAGAAGTCCCGCGGAGCATGATCCAAGGTTAACGAGAAAGGGGTCTGACCCTTTAATGACGCTGAAGTGACGAACAGGATGAACGACGGGAGAGGGTCTGACCCCTTTTTCAAGACGCGATAGTTCCTTAACAAATTCACCTCTTCCCCGAGGATACTCACACATGGCAACGGCACCCGATATCAAGTCGATGAACGAGGCGAACGAGCGCGACCCGTTCAACAACAACTCGTATGGCACGCTGGTGGACAGTGGCTACAGAAAAGTCAGCCTCCCCGTGCTGGATGTGAATGACTTCAACGAACGCATCATCCGCGCCTACGAGGACGGTACGGCCGAAAAGGGCTTGCCCGCCGACCTTACCGTCTCGCGTTCGTTAGTCCCCGCCGGGACCGCCACGCTGCGCGATTTCAGCTACGTCGCGCCCGAGATCCCCGAGTACATCAACGGCAATTGCACGGGCTGCATGGACTGCGTGACACTTTGCCCCGATACGGCCATCCTCGGCAAGGTGGTCGGCGAGGAGGATTGGTTGCTGCGATTGGCCAAGATCGAAAACGAAGCGGATCGGGAGTTGTTCAAAGAGATGGCTTGGTCCGAGCCGACCAAGTACTACGCCGGGCCGAAGAAGAAGACCGGCGAAGGTGGAAAATTCTCGATCATCATCGACCCCAGCAAGTGCAAGGGGTGCGCCGAGTGCGTCACGGTTTGCGATGACGACGCCTTGCGGATGGTCCAGAAGACCGACGACCTGATGACGAACATCTCCAAGGTGCATCGGTTGTTCAAGGAGTTCGGTCCGTCCGACGAGCGCTACATCAGCGACAAACTGTTGATCGACATGATGCTCAAGGAAGAAACGCATATTTACGTCGGCGGTGCGGGGAGCTGTGCCGGGTGCGGCGAGGGAAGTGCCCTCCGCATGATGTGCTCGGCGACCGGTGCCAAGTATGGGAACGAATGGGGCATCATCGCGGCCACCGGCTGCAATACGGTCTACACATCGACCTACCCGTACAACCCTTATCTGGTCCCCTGGAGCAATTCGTTGTTCGAGAACGCTCCGGCCTATGCCATGGGCCTGCGGATGCGTTGGGATCAGAAAGGTTGGGACGACAAGCCGATTTGGTGCATCGGCGGCGACGGGGCGATGTTCGACATCGGCTTCCAGTCGTTGTCGCGAATGTTGGCCAGCGGCATGAATATCAAGGTGTTTGTGCTCGATACGCAAGTCTACTCGAATACCGGCGGACAAGCGTCGACCAGCACCTACATGGGCCAGAACTCGAAGATGAGCATGCACGGCAAGGTAATTCAAGGCAAGACCGAGCGTCGCAAGGAGATCGCTCAGATCGCCATGATGCACCCCCGCACGTTCGTCGCGCAGACCACGTGTGCCCACGTCAATCACTTCTATCGCGCCTGTATCGACGCGATGGAGTTCGACGGACCCGCTGTGATCTGTTGCTACACGACCTGTCAGCCCGAGCACGGTGTGGCCGACAACATGGCGACCGATCAGGCGCGATTGGCCGTCGACACCCGCGCCTTTCCTTTGATGGTCTATGATCCCCGCAAGGGCGATACCATCAAGGAACGCCTCTCGCTGCAAGGGAATCCGGCGATCAATGACGATTGGTGGCAGAATCCCAAGACCGGCGAACAGGTTGACTTCGTCGATTTCTGCCGTAGCGAAGGTCGCTTTGGCAAACATTTCGATCGCGATGGCAACCCCAGCGAAATGTTGCTCCGCGCCAAACAGGAACGATTGGAGAACTGGAAGCAGCTTCAGGAGCTGGCGGGCGTGTTGGGCAAGAAGACTCCCGCCAAATCGGCTCCCGCACCGGCGGCGGGCAAACCGGCAGCTCCCACCGAGCGGTCCAACGGCAACGGACACGGCTTGCCCAGCGGTTACACGCCGGGGGCCAAGATCCGTTACGATGGCGGCACGGGTTGGGTCAACGGCGTTTTGCAGTCGGTCGATCCTGTCGTGCTCGAGCTGGATGACAACAGCCAGATCGAGGTCTCGAAGGACGTCCTGCGCGAGGCGGTGGCCGTGGGCATCGTCAAGCTCCAGTAAATCGACAGTCGGACCCATGACCGAGCGCCCCCCACTGGCTACGTTCGCTTACGAGGCGGGAAACCTGGAGGAGTGTC
>JBGTHH010000449.1:0-6659 GCA_041746275.1 Pirellulaceae bacterium
GAAGAGCTGTCGCTGGCCCGCGTCGTCACGTTTTTCGGGCGACTTGATTTGCAAGTGGTGGTAGGCTTTCGCGGTCGCCATGCGGCCTCGCGGAGTGCGCACCAGGAGCTCGCTACGAAGCAGAAACGGCTCGACATCATCGGTCAATGTATCGACGGCCACGTTCATGGTGTGGGCGATGGCTTCAATTCCCGCTGGTCCGCCCCCGAAGACTCGCATCAGCGTTTCGAGATAATTTCGCTCGTGCGGCCCCAAGCCCAATTCATCCACGCCCGCCATTTTTAGGGCGGCCTGGGCGACCTCGACGGTGATATGCCCGTTGGCTCGACTATCAGCGTAGTCGCGCAGCCAACGCAGCAGATTGTTGGCCACCCGCGGTGTGCCTCGGCAGCGTTGGGCCACCAGAAGTGCGGCTTCGAGATCGACGCGCGCCTTGAGCTTAATGGCGTTACGCTGCACGATCTGCGTGAGGTCCTGCTCGTTATAGAAGCCCAAGTGCTCGCGAATTTGAAAACGATCTCGCAGGGGAGCGGATAACATACCCGACCGTGTGGTTGCTCCAATCAAGGTGAACCGCTTCAGCGGCATGTTTAACGTGCGCGCGTTAACTCCGTCGCCCAGCACGATGTCGATACGAAAGTCCTCCATAGCCGTATAGAGATACTCCTCGACGGCCCGGGGAATGCGGTGGATCTCGTCAATGAACAGCACGGAACCTTCGCTCAGGTTGGTCAAGTACGGGAGCAAGTCCTTGGGGGCGGATAGACCTGCTCCATTCGCCATCTGCTTGGTCACCCCCATCTCGTTTGGGATGCAGTGTGCGAAAGTGGTCTTGCCCAAACCGGGTGGACCATCGAACAAGATGTGGCCCAGCGGTTCGCCCCGTTTCCGCGCGGCATCCACGGCGATTTCCAGGCGTTCGCGTACCTCAAGCTGCCCCACCATGTCGCGCATGGACTGGGGACGCAAGTCGCGTTCGACGTCGTCTGGCTCCTGGGGCGCGTCTCCCCCTAGCACGGTCTCGCGTGGCATCTTCGGTGTCAGCTCCCCCATTGGTGAAATAGGTAACGTGCAAAAGGCAATGAGCTCTCGGCATCATAGCAGACCCAAGCGCGGATCGGAACGTGACGAAACACTGTCGACGCACGCACAACGAATGGCAAATACTAATCAAAGTGCTGAGTCGCTTGCGACGGTGGATACCGTCCAACAATCTGGAGAGATTCGCGTTCCACAACGCGCTCAGGCACATTGAAGCCAAGTATCTTTGCCGTCGCCTCGCCGATTGGTGTTCGAGGCACAATGAAGTTGTCATGCAACGCGAAGTGTTCTCCCCAGCGGTCCAACCGTGGATTGAAGAAGCGAACGTATTCTCCGGAACTCGGTGCGACCGCTCCGATGTCCGAGCCCTTCGATCGATTGCAAAACGTACAGGCGAAACTGAGGTTGTCGGCATCCGTCGCCCCACCATGCTTCTTGGCAATGATGTGGTCTACTTGACATCCAAACACAGTATCGTCTTCGTGAATCAAACAGTATTCGCAAACATGGTCTGCTCGCACTTTGACGGTTCGTCGCAACTCAGCATTGACATAGCTAGTCATTGCGAACGGAGCACGTGAGCGCGAGCCTTGGCCAATCGCATCAGATGTTCGACCTTGAGAAAATGGTCGAGCTCGGAAGATTCTTCGGGAGTTAGTCCCGTTGTCTTCTCTTTATGAATCAGCTCCTCGACGAATACCTTTGTCGTCGGCGACGGCTCGAAATGGGCCACAGCGTCCGAGGTGGAGCCGGCTGCAATGAAGTCGATGATTTCGTCGTATGCTCGCATCATGAACTCATTGTATCACTCGTCATTCGAGGTGCAAATGCGATCCAATTCAGTGGGTGTTGCAGACGGACGTTCGTCGGCCTTTCAATTTCCTCGCGCGGGCGATGGTCCCGACTAGCTTGGCTCCCGAAGTCCTTCGAGATCGTATTCAATGCCATCGCTTTCGCGACGCAATCGTTTCGAATCCCGCAGCCATTATCCGCGTCCGCTTTCATAATCGTACTGCCCAAGCCGAGTAGTCCCAGGAGGATTAGCAGAATGAGGACTGCGATGATCAACGCCACAACAATCTTTCTCCACGAGGTCGGAGCCTGGCCCGTGGCTTTACCGGTCTGCCCATTCAGCAGAAAGCGAAAGACTTGATTTTGATATTCGTAAGCCATGACCCAGACCGGCAGCAGCACGGGCTCGCTCGACAGACCCTCCAGGCGCACGTTGACCTTCAAGTTTCGATTTCGCCCTGGCACAAACGCCGCACAAGCATGCCGTTCGAGGTTCTCAAAGCCTTGTCGCGCGATGGGACGTGCGTATTTGCGCTGCACGCGAAACTGTTCGACGATGACGTTTTCCAAGTCAACTTGCTGAGGAGGCACGCCCAGGCTCAGATCGAACGGGCAGATCGCCGACGTCTCGGCGGGCGTGAGCACACTGCTCGCCCCCACGAGCACTCCCGTATAGTTGCCGTGATGTTCCCCCGCCAACGGAAACCAATCGCCGCGCGAGCCGATTGGCGTCTGGCTGGTGTCCGCCGTCCAGTTCGTCCACGTCGTCGCGGAGAAAACCCAATAAGGAACATAAACGGGTGTCATTTTGGTGATGGCTGCGCGTGCCGCGAGATCTCCTGGACGCCAGAAACCGCGAGCGAGCCACTGACGCATGGTGTGAATCGCCGTGTCGAGATCAATGGCCAATGGCACCACGCGTTGTGGAGCCAGCGATTTACTATCGGGCTGATCCGCTAAATTGGTCGAGCCACAAAAAGGACAACGCAAGGCTTGAGCACTCGCGTCGTAGCTCATCGAAGCTCCGCAACCCTGACATTGAAAGTTGTGGGTCGACGTGCCGATGGTCGTGTTACTGACAGGGCCCTGCGGTGGCGTTTCCGTACCGCAGTTGGCACAAAACAAGTCCTCCTCGTCGACCAACGCGAGGCAGACCGAACACTTGTTGAGGAGATCAGCCATGTTGAGCCACCACATAGACAGTCGCTGCCGTAATCGCCAGCAAGACTGCGGCGACGATCGCGACCACGGCGATCTTCTTCCATGACAAAGGCTTATCGCCAATGCATTTACCTGTCTGTCCATTCAGGAGAAACCGATACAACTTGTCGCGATAGCGGTAGCTGGCGATGTAGATGGGCAGCAAGCAGAGGTCGGAATTGATGTGGCTAAAATTGGTCGAGACCTCCAGCCCCCGATGCGTGTCACCTGGCAGGAAAGCGGCCACATTGCGCTGTTCGTGCCGCGAGAATTCCTGTTGACACAGATTCTGAGCCTCATCACGAACCACCGAATACTCCTCGGCCAACCAGCCCGCCAAATAATACGGCTCGTAGCGTTTCAGGGCCGGTAAGTTGAAGGGCTTGATGCGTTCCGCGTCGGCCTGCGACAAACCGCGACTACCCGAGACCAAGTAGCCCGAGTGGTAACGATGGTGTTTGCCTTGCAAGGGCCACCACTCGGTTTCACGGACGCGGCGGGTTCGCGTAACGACATTTCCCTTGGAGTCGCGCGTAGTATAGGTCTCGGTGCGATACCAATACTCGCCGATCGTCGCCGACCAGCGGCTCTGAGCCAGCATCGAGAACGACCAGAACGGCAAGTAAACGCCTTGCAGCTTATCGAGTAAGCTCGCCGAGTGCAGGTCGCCGGGACGGAACCAAGAGTTCGCAGACAGCCATTGGCGAAATGTCTCGTGAGCCTGCTCGCGCGTCACGGCGAAGCCGATCACGAACTCGGGGCGTTGGCGCGGCGTCTCGTCCGCCTCGACTTCCACAACATAATTCGAATCGCAAAAGGGACATGTGTAGCTGCGCTGCATTTGGTCCGTGGCCACGTCGCTGCCACAGTTGTCGCAATGCAAACGCTTGCTCTGGGGCGACTCGTCGACCGCCACGCGCGCCTCGATCACTTGGACTGTGCCGCACGCGGGGCAAAACTTGTCGTCCGCTTCCACCGGACATCCACACGCGGCGCAAGGTATGCCGTGCGGCGCGACCACGGACGGATCAATCTCGCGTTCGTCCAAGGTCTCGTGAGGCGGCAGTTCGATTTGCTCAGGCTCGACCATGACTTTGTTCGTAGATTGCCATGAGCAGTGCGTTCACATCGGCAAAGCGTTTTTTGGAAGCCAAGGCCGTATCGATCAAACGTTTGGCGTCCGATTCGCTGTGGCCGAGAGCGCACAGGGCTTGGAAGGTATCTTCGACGACATCGCGTTGACCATCGGCCGCCTGAGGCTCGTCGCGGCCGACCAGCAACGCGAACTTGGGCATCTTGCGCCGCAGTTTGGCAATGATTCGCTCTGAGGTCGCGGCACCGATCCCCGGCAGCGTGGACAAGCCCTTGGCATCTTGTTCCTCGATCAACACCGCGACTTCCTGCACCGGTTTGACCATGGCTCGCAACGCCTTCTTCACGCCGACGCCATCGACCGAGCAGAACATTTCAAAAAACTCCCGTTCGACCTTACGCAAGAAGCCAATCAAACGTGGAGTCATACGACCATGTGCTGGGTTGCCGTCCAAATAGTGAATCGTATGGAAGCTGACCGACTTGCCGAGTTGCGACTGAAGTTGTCGTCGATTGAAGTCGGGGATCAACACTTCATACTCGAACGGTTCCACTGCGAGCGTGGCGGCGTCGTCATCGACAGACAGGAGCTTACCTGTGAGTTTGGTGATCAAGGGGCAACTTTCCGTGAAAGGGAACTAGGCGACTTTACGCCCGAGATGATGGTGACAAAGCGCGATCGCCAAGGCATCGGCGATATCGGGTGGATCGGGAGGTGCCGCCAAGCCCAGCTCTCGGCAAATCGCCATCTGCATCTGGTTTTTGGGCGCATGTCCGTTCCCTGTGAGCATCCGCTTAACTTGGGTAGCCGCATAGTGCTTGATCGGCACGTTTCTCTGCGCCGCGGCCAGACAGAGTACGCCGCGAGCATGTCCCATAAGGATGGCCGTGCGTGGACGTTGATAGTGCGAATACAGTTCTTCAATCGCCATCGCCGATGGTTGGAACGCGTCGAGTACTTCCAGGAGTCCGGTATACAGTTCGCTCAAACGGGCCTCCAGCGAATGATCACTCCCGCCGCGAATGACGCCCGCTTCGATCAGCTTCGGCCCAGTCGGCGTGATCCTCAAGAGACCGTAGCCCGTGGTGTTTAGACCGGGATCGATGCCGAGAATCGGTGGATCATCGGGAGCTAACTTGGTCATGACGTACCCAATCTCCAAGTCGTGCCGTCCTTGCGATCTTCCAAAGTGATGCCAGTGGCGGTTAGTTCGTCGCGAATTCGATCCGATAAGGCGAAGTCCTTGTTCTTCCTCGCGTCGGCACGCATGCGAATGAACGTTTGGACGAGTTTGTCCAGCACTTCCTCGTTCCCGCCGGAAGCGTGAGCCGTGGCGGGCTTGAGGAATAGCCCGAGAATCGCACTCAATTCCCGCAGCACCTCGACAGCGCGACAGAATTGTTCGAGATCCGTGTCCGTGCGCCGTGACGACTCTTCCAAATGCTGTTGATCGGCGAACTTGTTGAGCGCGCCCAGCAGATTGAAGAGCTCGCTCATGGCTCCTCCCGAATTGAAATCGTCGTCCATCTTTTCCAAGTACGCGGCGCGATACGCCTTGACCTCGGTCAGCAGGTCCGAGCCGTTCGCATGCAATTCTCCGGCCTCACGCCGATGAATTACAGCACGATCGTCATCCGGGCTGAGGTAGAAACTGCGCCCCGTGATACGCTCGTAGCGCTGGAAGAACACGTAGAATTTCTCAAGTGCGATCGCGGCTTCCTCGATGGCGTCCTCGCTATAGACCACCGTGCTGCGATAGTGCGTCCGGAGCAAGAAGAAGCGAATGCGTTCTCCTCCTTGACGCTCGATCTGGCCTCGCAAACCACCGGCCCCCGCCGAGCGACTCATCTTGCCGCTGGCGGCCGGCGCGACATCGGAGGCCGCTTCGTCGCGATCACCTCGCCCGCCAACCTTGCCCGCCGCTCCCGAGCGCAACAGCCCATTATGCATCCAGTATCTGGCCATCGGCTGGCCATGGCAGCACTCACTTTGTGCGACTTCGTTCTCGTGATGAGGAAACACCAGATCCAAGCCACCACCGTGGATGTCGAAGGTCTCGCCCAGTATTCGGCGGCTCATGGCGGAACATTCGATATGCCAGCCGGGACGGCCGAGTCCCCAAGGGCTCTCCCACGCTGGTTCGTCGGGTTTGGCGGACTTCCACAAGGCGAAATCGCTCGAAGAACGCTTCTTCGCGGCGGCCCCTCCGCCCTCGCCCTGTTGCTCATCGGCGGAACGATTGCTCAGCTTGCCGTACTGCGTATCCTTCTGCACGTCAAAGAAGACGTCAACACCCGACTCGTAGGCAAAGCCCTTCGCGATCAAGTCTTCAATGAAGCGAATGATTTCATCGATATGCTCGGTGGCGCGCGGCATGCTGGTGATCTGATCGACTCCCATCGCCAGCAAGTTCGCACAGTAGTCCATCGTCATCTCGGTGGCAATTTGCGACATCGAGATGCCGCGTTCGCGCGACTGGGCAATCAACTTATCGTCGACGTCCGTGATGTTGACCACCCAGTTCACTTCGTAG
>JBGTHH010000450.1:0-2721 GCA_041746275.1 Pirellulaceae bacterium
TCGTCCGCTGTTGCACCTGTTGATCGAGATCGTCACGAATCTCGCAGAAGCGACGAGTCATCTCATTCATCGCATGTGCCAACTCAGCCATCTCGTCGTGGGAGTGGAGCTGGATGCGAAAGTCGAACTCTCCCGAAGCGACGATCCGCGAGCCGCGAATGAGGACACGCAACGGTCGAAAGACCCAGTTGTAGAACAGCCGCACCAGAATCGCGAGCATCACCACCGAGAGAATGCTGGCGGTGACGGTCAAGCCCAACAGCGTGTGGTACTCGCCTCGCGCGTTCCCCTTCAACTGCTGCATCCGTCCCTGCAAGTGTCCCGGCAAGGTGCTCGCCAACTCGTGTAACTGATCCAACTCCTGACGCATGTAATCGCCGTGATACATGCGGATCACCCAGTCGTCCTCCAAACGCAGCTTGTCGATCGTTTCGAGGGTCCGTTGAATACTGGTGACCGTGTCCCATTCCTCGCGATTGTCCCAAATGCCGACGCCGTGAAGTTCCAATTGCGTGAGTTGCTCACGATACTTTTTCAAAGCCTGATTGACGTTCGCCACGTCGAAGCCGAACTGATCGCGCACGATGACGTTGTGGGTGCGGGCATCTCCCACGTCCTGTGCCGGTCGCAATTGACTGTAGGTGATACGCAACTCGGCCACGCTCCGCGTGAGCTCGTCGGCCAAGGGTAACTCGGCGGCGCGAAGGCTCACGGTCCGCACCAAACCTC
The DNA here is from genome assembly GCA_041746275.1 of Pirellulaceae bacterium. GTDB lineage: Bacteria > Planctomycetota > Planctomycetia > Pirellulales > Pirellulaceae. Next base: position 730 of record JBGTHH010000450.1, read on the forward strand.
GATACGAATTCACGCCCATAATCCCGCTCACCGACAACACGCTGACGATCAAGAACAGCAGCGTAACTCCGATAAGCAGCTTGTAACGGATGGAGCAGCGAGCAAACACCAGCGACCTCCTTGTCGCTATCGGCCGTGACTGGCCACGAGTCCCGCGCGTCAGCACGAGCATTGAGAAGCGTGGGGAAGTGTACCAACTTCGGGCAACTTGCAACAAGGCAAAAAAAGTGATCGATCGGACGAGTCCGCGTCGAGCCAACTCCGCTGATGTGGGTGGCACGGTGAGTCGCTAGCGACGCCCGCGCCGGCGGGCGAGCTCAATGACGAATCATTCGACGCATCAGCCAATAACCGATCGCCACGAGGACGATGTTGCCCAGCCAGACGATGCCTGGTGGAAAATCGCCCGATTTGGCGCGGCCGACGCCGTAGGCGAGTAAGGGATAGTAGACCAGCAGGATGGGCAGGAAGCAGACGATGAAGCTGGTCCAGACATCCGAATTGCGTAAACGCACGGCCAAGGGGGCACCAACCAGTACGAAGGCGAAGCAACTGAAGCCATTGGCCCAGCGTCGCCACGGCTCCGTCCGCAGTCGCGCCAGTTGCACTTTGGCGACCACAATCGCGGCATGTCGGTCGTACCAGCGAGCATCAGTCAGTTCGGCAAAGTCGCCGAGCATCATCTGATAAGCGGCGTCCGTCGCGAGCGATTGTTCGAGCTGCTCGATCTCGACGCGTTGTCGAGTCACTTCCGCCGCGATCCGTCGCATCGGCGTGTCGGAGGGCCGCACGGCGGCACTCGCTTTGTGCGAGGCGGCGGTCAGCGGGATTTCGATCGTCTCGGTGTCGCTGAACGCCATCCGCAGTTTGTCGCCATGTTCGATTTCGCCGTTGGTCAACGAGATCAACAAGGCGTTGCGTTCGATATCGGTGTTCAGTTCAGCGAATTCGGCGGTCAGGACGATGGGGGGCCCCGAGCTCGACTCGTAGACGGTCAACGTGGGGCGAATTAGCACGTGATCTTTTACGCTTTTCACATTGATCGACAACCCGTGGGTAGTATAGGAGCGATTCGAGCGCAACATGCCGTATACAATCTGCTCCGCGGACTGCAAGGCCACGCGATTGAACCCCACTCGCCCCCATGAGACCGCGAAGTCATTCAGCCAGACGACTCCTAAACTGATCAGAAACGCGAATAAGATCGCCGGCCAGAGGAGCGTGGAGGGCGAAATACCCAGCGACTTGATCGCCGTGACTTCATTCGCGGCGGACATGCGGCCATAGATACTGCAAGCCGCGAACAACATGGTGCCGGGGATCGCATACAGCAAAGCTACCGGCAGGGCGTAGGGCAGCAGCTTCATGATCGCCGTGGGGCCGAGGCCTTGGCGAACGGCCTCCTGCGCTATGACGGCAAGCACCATGACCAGCGTCAAACAGAGCGAAGTGGCCACGAAGAGCTTGAGGAACTCAGCCAGAATGTAGCGGGTAATCCGGCGCATCAACCTTCCTGAGAGTTCCTTTCCGAAATGGGGTGTCGACCGGAGAGGCGGCAATCTAGCATGTTCGCGAGGGACGTGAAACGACAGTTCACGCAATCCAATACGGGCCGTGAAGCCTACAGCTCGATCGCAGAATCGCTAGCATTCTTGTTCTTGGCCTCGCGAACCTGCCGCATCAACAACGAGACGGCTTGGGCCGCTTCTTGAATGGCTTGGCCATGAATGGCGTTCTTCAGCGCCTCACTGGAACTTTGGCGCAAGGCATCGAACTCCGTCCAATCAATCCCAAACTTCAGTGCCGCGGGTGCCGACCGCAGTTCGTCGGTGATGGCGGTCAGTGAACGCGCCACCTCATCGGGCGCGGGGCAATCGGTCGAGGTGTAGGGGGCCGCGCCGAGTTTGCGACCGGTGCCCAGCTCGACGCCCTTCGCGGCGCTGCGAGCACGCAGGATGAAAGCCGTCATCGCCAGGATGGCTCCCGCGGCCA
>JBGTHH010000451.1:0-3400 GCA_041746275.1 Pirellulaceae bacterium
GCGTTGGACGCCCCGGTTTTCGGCAACTCATTTCGATCGCTGGCGGCGCGGTCGCCATTTTAGCCGTTTGTTTCGTGGCCCGCGGCATCTGGGGTCCCGGGTCGGCGACGGCTCAGGCTCCGGGACGGCAGGCAGCTCGCACCGCGCCCAATCCGACAGCTCCCGCCGCACGTCCCGCGAATCCACCGGCCGCTAATCCGGTGCCAGCGAATCGTGCCGCCGAGAATCAAGTCGCCGAGATGAAGATCATGGCCATGGTGAATGGTCAACAGATCACGCGACAGGATCTCGCCCACGAGTGCATGCGACGCTACGGCAAGGATGTGCTGGAAAGCATTGTCAACAAGCACTTAATCTGGCAGGCGTGTCAGCAGTATCGTATCGCCATCACCGACCACGACGTCGAGGTTGAGATTGAACAGATGGCCGCCAAGTTCGGTTTGGAGAAGGATCGGTGGTTGGCCTTGCTGGAACGTGAACGGGATATCGCGGCAGACCGATATCGACGAGAGATCATTTGGCCGACGCTGGCCTTGCGGCGGTTGGCGAATGAACAGATTGTCGTCACCGACGAGGAGCTGAAGAAGGCTTTTGAATCGGAGTACGGCCCGAAAGTCAAGGCTCGTCTCATCTCCGTCAGCAGTCAAGCGAAGGCCGACGATGTGCGACAACGCGCCTTGGCGGCTCCTCAGAGCTTCGGCGAGTTGGCCAAAGAGTTTTCGGAGGATGCAAACTCCGCAGCCGCCCGTGGTATTATTCCGCCCATTCGCAAACATGTCGGGCATGACGAATTAGAACGCATCGCCTTCAGTATGAAGGAAGGTGAAATCTCGCCCGTCATCGCCGTGGCGAATCAGTACATCATTTTGATATGCGATAAGCAGTTGCCGGAGAGCTATGTCTCCAGCACGCAGATGGAGCCGATTCGGACGCAACTTCGCGATCAGATCCGCGATACCAAGCTGCGTTCGGCTGCCGCCGAGTTGTTTAAGAAGTTGCAAGACGAAGCCAAAATCGTCAACGTCTGGAACGATCCCCAACTGCAATCGCAGATGCCCGGCATCGCCGCGACCGTCAACGGCCGCCAAGTAACGACCTCGCAGCTCGCCGAGGAGTGTGTCTCGCGTTACGGCAAAGAAGTGTTGGACGGCGAGATCAATCGACTCGTGCTCCTGCAAGAATTGCAGCGTCAACAAAAGACTGTGGTCGATGTCGCGATCGATGAGGAGATCGCGCGGGCGGCGGAATCCTATGGCTATGTGAAGGGCGATGGTTCCCCTGACGTCGAGGCTTGGCTCAAGTCCGTGACGGAAGCCGATAACGTCACGCTGGAGTTGTATGTCCGCGATGCGGTTTGGCCAAGCGTCGCACTGAAGCAGTTGGTCGGTGGCAAAATCGAGGTCACGCCCGAAGACTTGCAAAAGGGCTTCGTCTCGAACTACGGAGAACGGGTCGAGGTCTTGGCCATCGTGCTCACGAACCAACGACAAGCCAACGAAGTCTGGGACTTGGCTCGACACAACCCGACGGATCAGTTCTTTGGAGAACTAGCACACCAATATTCCGTCGAACAGGTGTCGCGCTCGAACTTTGGCAAGGTTCCCCCCATTCGACGTCACGGCGGCCAGCCCATCGTCGAGGAAGAGGCGTTTAGCCTGGAACCGGGCAAGCAGTCGGGAATCCTGAACGTAGGTGACAAGTTTGTGATCCTGCGTTGTTTGGGACGCACCAAACCCATCGTGCAGGACTTCAACGCGGTCCAGAAGGAACTGCACAAGGATCTGCACGAGAAGAAGTTGCGCATCGCCATGGCCGACGAGTTCGATCGTTTGAAGGACGCGGCTCAAGTCGACAATTTTCTCGCAGGCACGTCGCAGTCAGGGCGTAAGGCCGGCCCGACCGCCACACGTCCTCAAGGCATCGCTCCCGCCGGCTTCCAAGGCCCGAGTCCGCCGCAGCGCCGCTAGTGGAAACGTTCGCGGCGTTCGATGTGAATCGTGATGGCGTGCTGTCCACGGACGACATCGACTTGCTGGTGGAACAGACCGACCCTCCAGGATCGTAACGGGGTTCCAGCGGAGAATCGCGGCGAGCGGAGTCAGCCAGCCGCGAGTGGCTCCAGTGGGAGTCGCGACACGTCACGATTACATGTGACAAGCTTCCAAGACATCTCCTCCCGCAAGTTCATCACGCTGGAAAGCGCCTCGCATTCCCTGGTAAGTGTCGCAAGTCGTCCACTACGTCCTGAGCAAAAAAGACACTCGATCAAACGGAGCGGACCATGCCGTTGGGGATCAGACCGATTGTCGACTTCGTGTTCAAGAAGATCTTCGGTAGCCCCGAAAACGCGATCGCGCTCCTGGGGTTGTTGAATGCGATCCTTCGCTTAAAGCATCCCGTGGTAGCCGTCGAAATCCTAAACCCGTTCAGCTACCAGGAATTCACGTCGGACAAGCAAGTCGTGTTGGACGTGCGTGCTCGCGATTCGTTGGGCCGGTGGTTCAACGTAGAAATGCAGATCTCCATCTACGGCGGTTTGCTGGAGCGGCTGGTCTATTATGCCTGCAGTCTGTATGTGGATCAGTTGTCCGCCGGGGATGACTACGCCGAACTGTGTCCCGCCATCTCGATCTGCTTGCTGGATAACGTGCTGTTTCGCGACACGGCTCAGCCGCACCATCGTTTTGAGCTGATCGATCGGGAAAGCGGCCGCACGCTGGACAGGGCCATCGCGGTACACACGGTGGAGTTGTCGAAGTATAATTCGGACGAAGTCACGATCTCCGCGTCGAGCAAGCTGGAGCAATGGGTCTTCTTGCTGCGTCGAGCCCACGAGTACAGCGGGGACCAGTTACGTCAGTTACTTCCCGGCATCGAGTTCGAGCGTGCGATCCAAGTCATCGAAATTATCTCGTCCAAGACGGAGGACCGAACCATGTACGACCAGCGCGAAAAAGCCCAACGAGATTACGAATGGGCCATCTCGGGAGCCCGAAAAGAAGGCCGAGAAGAAGGTCTCGCGCTAGGCATCGAACAAGGCATCGAACAAGGCATCGAAAGGGGCATTGAACAAGGCATTGAACAAGGCATTGAAAGGGGCATCGAGAAGGGCATCGAACAAGGCATCGAACGAGGCATTGAACAAGGCATTGAACAAGGAATCGAACAAGGAATCGAACAAGGAATCGAACGAGGAATCGAACGAGGCATTGAACAAGGCATTGAACAAGGCATCGAAAGGGGCCTTGAACAAGGAAAGCTGGCAGGTCGGGTACAGTTACTGCAGGAGCTACTTGGCGAGCATCCGTTTACGGATGACGCGTTGCGGACGATGGAGCATGATGCTCTCTCCGCCCTGGTTGCACAATTACAAACTCGCCTTCGTAGCCGTGACAGCGAG
>JBGTHH010000452.1:0-10169 GCA_041746275.1 Pirellulaceae bacterium
ACCTGCCGCCGCCGCTCCGGCCCCTGCAGCGGAAGTCACCACGGAAGCCGACTTCGATGTCCCCGCCACGGAGACTTCCGGAGCAACCGCCAGCGATTCCGGCAGGGCAGGGGAGCAGCCGCGGCAGTCCACACTCATCGAAGTCGACGTGACATTTGGTTACGCCATCAACGCCCAGACGCTGACCGGTGAAATTGAAGGCGCGGCGACGCGACTCAATATCCCGCTGTCCCACTTCGAGTTGGTTAATCAGGATTGGGACGGCAGCAGTGGCAATGCGTTTCCCACATGGAAATTGCGATTCTCCGCCGACGAAGCGCAGACTCGTCAGCTCCTGGATTACTTGCAAGCGAAGTTCGCCGACACGCCCGTGTGGCCCGCCTCTAGCAAGATTGGCGGGCAGGTCGCTGGTGACATGCAACAGAAAGCCATCGCCGCTTTTGTGGCCAGCTTGTTTGGCATCGTGATCTACATCTGGATTCGCTTCCAACGCGTGGTCTTTGGCTTGGCCGCCGTCATTGCCCTGATGCATGATCTGCTGGTCACTTTGGGAGCCATCGCCTTGAGCACTTGGCTGGCGAATGGCCTGGGCTTCTTGTTAATTTCGGAGCTCAAGATCAGCTTGCCGATTGTCGCGGCCTTGTTGACGATCGCCGGTTATTCGCTCAACGATACGATCGTGGTCTTTGATCGGATTCGCGAAGTGCGAGGGAAGAGTCCCGATTTGACTGCGGACATGATCAACCGCAGCATCAACCAAACGCTGAGCCGTACCATGCTGACATCTCTGACTACGTTGATTGTGGTAGTCATTCTGTACGCCATCGGTGGTGAAGGCATTCATGGCTTTGCCTACGCGTTGGTCGTCGGCGTGACGGTCGGTACTTACAGTTCGATCTTTGTGGCGTCGCCGGCCCTGCTGTGGATGTTGGGTGCGAGCAAGAAAAAATCCACGAGCGGCGTTCGTCCGTCCTCCAGCAAAGCCTCAGCCTCTGCCTAGAACGCACAATCGGTTCGCTCTCGCCGATTCGCGAGCCGATATTGGATCGCCGGGCGGTCGGGGCATCTAGGCGTGAACGACGGACTTGCGATACTTGATCTGTGGGCTCTTACCTGCGGAGGACAAGTATGGCTGGCTGGAAACGTAAAGTGGTGGGCTTGGGAGTAATCGCACTTGGCACGTGTGCCGCCCTCCCATTTCGCCAAGGTGCCGAGTCGTCCCATGATCGGGCGGCACGCACCGAGCTGGCGAAACTCGCGGGGCCTCGCGGCGCGTTGACCCTACAACTTGCCATTCCGACCAATACCGCAGGGGATTCGACACAGGCTTCGCCTGCGACCTCCAACAAGTCGGCGTCGGCCCCGTTCGACAGCGCTTCCCAACCCATTCGTGCGAGCTTGGAAAGCCTGCCCAAGCCGCCTGGACTTTCGGCGAACTTTGAACCCTTGGGCGAGTTAGTGTCCGTATCCGTTCCGCGCCTCGAGCCGCCGGATCGCGAAGAAAGCTTACTGGCTCCCCAGCGTCATCGGATCGTGGACGGCGATACGTTGGAGGGACTGGCGGAACGCTATTTGGGCGAGCGGCATCATTGGCCCCTCATCCTAGCCGCGAATTCACAGACTCTGGTTACTCCGGAGCTCTTGCCCATCGGGGTCGAGATCGAGATTCCTCAACGGACGGATAGCGACGGCTCCTACCGCTAGGCGATTACACCGATCGAGAACGAACTCTGAACCTGCGGTGAAAAATTCGGAGGCGGACTTGTCGGAGTATCAGGCCCATTGCCCCCAGCGCATAATGGGACCATGGAAACTTCGCTGGACGAATCGGACGACGTGGATACTCTGTTGCGGCAAGCGAGTGAGGGGGATCAAGCGGCGTTGACTGATCTGTTCACACGGCATCGCGAGCGACTGCGGCGGATGGTTGACTTGCGATTGAATCGACGATTGGTGGGACGCTTGGATCCGTCGGACGTTGTGCAGGAGACGCTGTTGCAGGCAGCGCGCGACCTGTCCGGATATTTGCGCGAGCCACCGTTGCCGTTCTTTCTTTGGCTGCGGCACATCGCGACGCAAAAGCTGGTCGATACGCATCGCCGCCATTTGGGCGCGGAAATGCGCGACGCGGGACGTGAGATCTCGCTGCATTATGGCATCGACGCCAACTCGGCATCGCTCGCCATCCAGTTGCTGGGCAACTTGACCGGGCCATCGCAGGCAGCATTGCGGGCAGAGTTGCAGGCCCAGTTGCAAGAGGCGTTGGACAAGCTCGAACCCCTGGATCGCGAGGTGCTCGCCCTGCGGCACTTTGAGCAATTGTCGAACGTCGAGTCAGCGCGTGTCTTGGAGATCACGGAGTGGGCGGCCAGTAAGCGTTATCTGCGAGCGCTGGAGCGACTTGCCGGTGTGTTGCCAGTCGTTGATTCACGCGAATGAGATGGGAGGGATCGTTGCGTGACTGATCGACTCGACCCCGAACTGACGCACGAACCTCTGGATGCCGTGGTCGAATCGTTCGTCCAGCGGTTTCGTCGCGGCGAGCAGCCATCGATCTCCGAGTACGTCGCGCGTTATCCGGAATTCGCCGACCGGATCCACTCGCTATTTCCAACTCTGGTGGCTTTGGAGGGGATCGCCGGCCGGGACAGCGAACCATCGTTGTCCTCCGCAGGGCATTCGTTGGAACGCAGTACACGCTTGGGCGACTTCCGCATCATTCGGGAGATCGGACGCGGGGGCATGGGCGTGGTCTACGAAGCCGAGCAAGAATCGCTGGGCCGACACGTGGCGCTCAAGGTGCTGAACGCCCATCCGCTCGTTCAAGCCGCTCAAGTCGAGCGATTCCTGCGCGAGGCACGCGCCGCGGCGCAACTTCACCACACCCATATCGTGCCGGTCTACGGCGTCGGCCAGGAGCAGGATCACTACTACTACGTGATGCAATTGATCGACGGCCAGCCGCTGGACGACGTGCTCATCCAACTGCGGCGGTTGCGGGACGAGAAGTCGCCCTCGTGGGCCGCCAGCACTAGTTCCCTCCTGGCAGGAATCGACGTCGCCCCGGAAAGCACGTCCGCGCGCTTTTATTGGCGGGCGGTGGCGCAGATCGGCGTGCATGTCGCCGATGCTTTGGAATACGCGAATACCCAGGGCATGTTGCACCGCGACGTAAAACCTTCCAATCTGCTGCTCGATCGCAGCGGCGCGATCTGGGTGACCGACTTCGGGTTGGTCAAGCTCCTCAACGATGCCGACCTGACACGGACCGGCGACGTCGTGGGCACGTTGCGCTACATGGCTCCCGAGCGATTCGAGGGACGGTCGGACCCGCGAAGCGATATCTATGGACTGGGCGCGACGTTGTATGAGCTCCTGACCTTGCAGCCAGCGTTCAGCGAGCGGAACCCGCAGCGGCTCGTACGACAGATGCTCCAAGGCGAGCCGCCACGGCCCAGCAAGCTGAATCCTGACGTCCCTCCCGACCTGGAAACCATCGTGCTGAAAGCGATGGCCTCGGACCCGGCGCGGCGATATGTGACCGCGGGCGAGTTGGCGGAAGATCTTCAGCGATACCTGGCGGATCGGCCAATTCATGCTCGTCGCATCACATCGCGCGAGCGGTTGTGGCGGTGGGCCAGGCGGAATCCCGCTGTGGCTTCGCTGAGCAGTTTAGTCGGTTTGTTGCTGCTGGCCGTAGTGACCACGTTGTCAGTCTCGCATGCTCGGCTACGGGACAAGCACCGAGAGGCTGGAGTGCATTTACAGAGAGCAGTGGACGCGGAATTGGCGGCTCGCCGATCGGCGCTGTCCGAGCACGAAGCGCATCAGTTGGCAACTCGCCGACTGTACGATGCGACGGTCGGTCAGGCTCGCGCGGCGCGACGTAGCGGCGATGTGGGGCAGCGATTCACAAGTCTCGAGACGCTGGCCCAGGCCGCTCGTCTGGCAGACGAATTGGAGTTGGGTGACGAAAGTCGATTCACGTTGCGAAACGAAGCAATTTGCTGTCTGCAGTTGGACGACCTGCGGCCTCGCGTCACTTGGCCTGAGCCGTTGCCCAAGTCAGCGCAACTGCGCGTCGCGTTCGACAGGGAATTTCAGCGGTACGCGGTGGGAGAGAATACCCAACAAGTCGCCGTGCGGAATGTCGCAGACAATCAGTTGCTCGCGCGTGTGGCCCTTCCCCCAGAGTCGCCGGATGTCAGCCCGTCGGACCATCGCCCCTGCCTGCGTTTCAGTCCGGATGGTCGCTTGCTGGCGGCCAAGGGAGTCGGCGCGGATGGACAGATGTGCTTGCGCGTGTGGCAAGTGAGTCGGGAAGTTCACGATCCCCAACTGCTGCTGGATACCACAGCCGGTGGGAAGTGGCACGACGAGGCCCTCGAGTTCTCGCCGGACAGGCAGTGGTTGGCGGCGGCTGACAAGGACGGAATTACACTACATCCGCTCACAGAGGAAACAGTTGCGGCACCAGAGGCCCGCTATATTCCCATGGGAGGTCCGCCACACGCGATCTGCTGGCGCGCGGATGGGCTGCGGTTGGCGGTGGGGCGTGACAGGCTGGTCCAAGTGGTTGATCTTGACGGAAACCGCGACGGTGCCGCTTTGACACATGCCGATACGGTCACTTCGCTGGCTTGGTCCACGAACATGTGCCAATTGGCAGTGGGGTGTGCCGATCGCCGCATCTATCTGTGGAACACGGACACACGAAGGCTGGAACGCGTCTGTGATGGCCATCGGGGACAGGTGCGGCAGGTGGCTTTTAATGCTCGTGGCGACTTGCTGGCTTCCTGGGGCTGGGACGAAATGATGCGGCTCTGGGATCCGCGAACCGGTCGTGAAGTGCTTTCGTCCACCGGCATTCCAGCGTCTTTCGGAACCGACGATCTGACGCTGGCGATCGTCCAACCGGGCGAACAACTCGGCGTTTGGGATGTCTCGCCCAAACGCTACTTGAATACCTTTCTGACACCCACTCCGGTTGCGTCCATTCATCGCGTACAGGTAGTTTTCGCGGATCGGTTTTTGGCGGCGAGCGGTCACAATCGAGTGGACTTATGGGATCTAGAAACAGGCCGTCACGTAGCCGAAATGCCCGGCATCCAGTCGCTGTGGCCGAACCCTCGCGACCAATCGTTGCTGAGTGTCGGAAAAACCGGCGTGTTGCGTTGGACATGGACGGCGGACGAATCGACGGATACGTTGGGGCCGCCCGAAGTCCTATCTACGACCCCGTTTGATTCGGGTTTCGTGGACCGCGATGGGCAGCGATTGGCGGCTGCCTTTGGTCAGAAGGGCGTCAAGCTGTGGGATTTGCGAGATCTTGCGGCACCACCGTTAGTAGTGCATCAAGCGTCCCTCGCCGACATCTCGTTGAGCCCCGATGGTCGCTGGCTGGTCACGGCACCGCGTAGGGGCGAAGCAGTCAAGGTCTGGAATGCGGCCAGTGGCGAGTTGCATCGCACGCTCGCTATACCTGTGGTCGGCAAGGTATTATTCAGCCCCGACAACCGCTGGCTGGTCGTCCGCTCGACGAAGCAAGTGGATTTCTGGCGAGTCGCCGATTGGACTCGTGAATTCGTGATTCCCTGTCGAGCGACGACGACGGTTCCCGTGGCCTTTTCGGACGACGCCACGATGCTGGCGATTTCATCCGAACCCTCGCAGATTCGATTGATCGAGTTGCATTCGCGGCGCGAGCTGTCAACGTTTGGATCGCCCACGCAGGAACAGATTTTCTCGCTTGGTTTCAGCCCTACGGGGCGGCACCTGATCGCCGGAACCACCCGCGGACCGATTCACGTATGGGACTTGCAAGGACTGCGCCACGAACTGGCTGCACTCGGACTCGACTGGCACAGTACCGACCCGCCGCGTCTGCCCCCTGGGGATCCGACTAAGCGATTAGTTGCCGTACGTTGGGGCGAGGCGGGTGTCGCCCCGCCACTGATCGCCACCAATCATGTCACTGCGGACATCGGCCGCCAGACGGCGGCCATTCTGCAAAACCCGTACGCGCCCGAGGCGTATGAGTTGCGCGGGTCCGCCCATCAACGAGCTGGCCGAAAGGAAGACGCTCGATTCGACTTCTTACAAGCCATCGAGTTGTACAACGCGCGAATCGCTGCGAATTCCGAGGACGCGGCGGCATACGCCTGTCGCGCCGAGTGCTGGAAGCGAATAGGAAACGACAACGAGGCAATCGCCGACCTTGGCCACGCGATCCGGCGGCGTCCCAACGATGGGCCATTTCACGCCGCGCGGGCCGATGCTAAATTTCGGCTGCACCGGTATTCCGATGCGCGGGACGACTACACCCGGGCCATTGAACTCGATCCGCAGTTTCAGCATGCGATCTTCTATCGTGGCAGATGCCGGTTGGAGTTGCGGCAGTATGCGGAAGCCAGCTCCGATTTTCGCCGGTCGCTGGAACTCCGGCCCGTCGACGCTTGGCCGTGTCACTGGCTGGCTTGGATTCATTTGCTGGGGCCGGACGAGCTGCAAGACGCTCACAAGGCGTTGCCTTTGGCCAGGGAAGCAGCACAGCTCAACCCAGAATCTGCCGACATCGCATGCGCCTTGGGCGCGGCTTACTGTCGGTTGGGCAGTCCGCAGCAGGCTGTGCAGCACTTGGAGCGGGCGATCGGCACCAAGGACAACTTGCTAGCCAACATCGGACGGCTGTTTCGAGCGATGGCACACCATCAAAGCGGTGCGACCGACGAAGCGTTGGCCGACTATCGGTGGGCCGTCGAGTGGTTAGAGAGTCCCAGGAATCTGTCGACGCGCGGTCGAGAGGAACTCGCACGGCTCCGCGCCGAGACCGAACGGCTCCTGGAGGCCGAGCCCCTGGATCGCGCCAAATGAGTGATCGCGAATGCGGTTGCGGTCTTCGCTGCCGCCTGCGGCTCCGTGGCCGTTTCAGTCCCGCGTGATGTATTCTTAATGTCAATCCCTTCGCGATGTACGGATTAGTCGCGAGCCGGAATTCATTGTGGAGCAAGACATGAGTAAGAGCCCGACCGGGGACAGCCGACTTTCTGGGGCCTCAGGAGGAACCCCGTATCTCTCGCCGGGGACTTTTTCTGCGGTCGCGACATGGATGGGTGTCCCCAGGCACTTCTTCCAGGCACTTCTTCCCCAGGCACTTCTTGTTTCTTGTCGCGTTTCGTTGATTAGTCTAGTTCGGGTAAGGACTCACATCGGGGTCGCTGTCCGTGGACATTTGTTCCAGTTCCGCACGCGTCACTGCACGCTGCTTCCGACGCGCTGTGATCAGCTCCCAGAACCTATCGCTTGTCCCGAGCTGCAGTTGCTCCTCGTCCAAGCCTGCTAGGCCAACCACCATAGCGACCGGGCGGCCATCGCGGGTAACCAATACGAAGACTCGACCGGGGACAGCCATCTTTCTGGGGCCTCAGGAGGAAACCCGTATCTCTCGCCGGGCCTTTTTTCTGCGGTCGCGACATTTGGATGGGTGTCCCCGGGCACTTCAGTCATTGCGTCATACTTTGTTTACGATCACTCGGATCTCTACAGGCTCGATCGATGGCCTGATCGGGTAATTCCAGAAGGCGCCACTGCTGCGGCTCTGGTGCATGCCGGTTTCGATCCAGCCTCACGAAAGCTAATTCGGAAGTATCCACATCTTCAATGGTCTGTTCTCGACTTCTTCGATTCGGAAACAACGACAGAGACGTCAATCCGCACTGCTCGCAAGTTGTTCCCGCCTGTTAAAGACGAAATACAGATCAAGGCGACCCATTGGCCGTTAGACGATGGAAGCCAGGATGTGATTTTTGCGATTAGCGCGGCGCATGAAATCCGGAACGACCAAGAGCGGGCAATGTTTTTTCAGGAGGCGAGGCGATGCTTGAAGCCCACTGGACGAATGGTTGTGATCGAGCAGCTCAGAGATTCAAGGAACTTCATGGTTTTCGGAGCAGCAGTGCTGCATTTCCTTTCCCATCGAACGTGGCTGAACTCTTTTAGGGCTGGCGGTCTGAAGACGATCGACGAGTTCTGGATGTCACCTTGGATGAAAACATTCGTCCTAACCCAAAAGGAATAACGCGAACAAGGCGATGCACGCGGAGCGGCGGTGGCGCACGCATTTGCCGTGGCATGTCAACTCCCGCCGCCCGGTGATCGCAGGCGTTCGGTTGCTCAAAACACACCGCTGCTATCCACAGGTGGACTCAACATGCCAGACAACATAGAAACCGCACACTTCGAGTTTCGGCAATGGATTCTTACAATGCGCGGCAACGCAGCGAGAAGTTCCAAGATTGGGGATGTTGATCCACCGGCTAGACTACATATCACCGTGCCGCCACAACAAGCAATCGACTGTTTCACTTCAAAGCATCCTCAGTGGTCAAAATATGCTGACGAACTGCGAGAACGCGACAAATCTGTCACGTTCTCATTAGTGAAGGAACTATGGGATGATTCAAACAACTGATCCCCACGGTTCTCGCACGTTGCCACGTGGACTCCCCAAGAACTCAAATCCATCGACGCCTGCAAGCCGGTCCATGTCTTCAATGGCACTGTCAAGACGGAGACAAATATCATCGAACGACGTCTGCAAGTCGAAGCTCATCGTGCATGTGACGAAAGGTGTTGATCCACCACGTAACTTCACTAAAGATGCACAGAACGTCGGCTCTCCAGTCGTGTACCTGCTAGGATAAATCGACCACAAGTGAACGCCACGCTCCTCGATCATTCGTGACACGATACCGATCAACTTGTCTCCACTATCAGCAACCTGGCCATCCGACGCATTCACAGCCGATGTGGCAAGCGATGCTGCCGCTCCGGCTGCCATCGCAAACACGCTCCGCCGTGATACCGCCACCGAACCTTCGGATGCACGGGAGACCTCATCAACTTCGTTACTCATATTTCACTTTCCTTTCGGTCCCCGTGATCCGGGGCGTTCGTCTGTAAATGCAGAGTCACAGTCGAAACCATGAACACTGAGCGTACGATACGAAATTGTGAACGCACTTTTCGAAAGGTGTGTCCTCGTTCATGGGACGACCTTGAGAGCACCGACGACACTTCGGTCCGGCATTGTCCACATTGCGAACGGAATGTCTTCTACTGCACGACCGACGAGGAGACAATTAATCACGCAATCGCGGGGCATTGCATCGCTCGCGAGATTCCGACCACCAATGAACTACCGCTGGTGTTTCTCGGGATGCCAAAAAACCCACCCAAAATCACTCCAGAACAAATCAAAGCCCAAGAATGGTACGCTAGAGAGAACGCAATTGACGATTCATTGAAGAATGTTGATTCATCACGCGCTTGTCCAAAATGCAATTTCCCCGCTCCTCCATGGCGGACTACCTGCCGCATTTGTAATTTTGAGTTCGGGCGTGTTCCTACCGCAACGTAAGACCGACGAACAAAATGTTGGACCGAAGCCCCCGACGGTCCGTTGTCAAATGGAAGCGGTGTTGGCGGGGGCTCGGTCAACATGGCCGTTCGTTGGACGACTCCCGACCGATCATGCCGTACCATGCTGACGGTTGCTCTTGTCTTGCTCAGTCGTTGCTCTTGTCTTGCTCGGTCTGCTGCGCGGACGGATGAACCGACGTGCTCGGACGGTTGCTCTGGATGTTCGTGCGGTGTGCTCGATCGTGCCGGAAAATAGTGTTTGGTGGTTGCACGGTCTTGTGCTAACTTGGGTGCCGTCGATGGTGGTGGCGGGACGGTCTCGCCAACGAACTAGCGGATCGACCGAAGCGGCGGTCGCGGTCCTCGCTGATGTTTGGATGATTGCCCGCCGCTCGGTCATCCTGGTCGTTCGTTGGGACAGTTGCGCCTGGCGATGGGTGCTCGGTCGGATGCTTGGGAGATACCGGGGACACACCACTTTTCGACTTTCAGTTCGGAGTTCTTGACTGTCGATCGCCCGCAATGGCGACAGGCAGTATACGGAAATCTCAACTCGCCAACGTGCTATGTCCCCACGCAGTCCCCTGTGTCCCCACGCGGCTCCACCGATCCGTAGCGAACTCCGCCCAATCTCTGGCGAGATTGGCTAGTGCGCCTGTGAAGGCGTTTGATCAGAAGGGTGCAAGTCCCTTCCAGGCTAACGTTACCAGCCTGAAGTCGACAGTGGTAACTGCGTTTCCGCGAGGAAA
>JBGTHH010000453.1:0-2911 GCA_041746275.1 Pirellulaceae bacterium
GTCATGATGGCCCAACGCGGCATGGACAATCTCGGGACCTTCGCCACTGCGTTTGAGCAGGTCAGCGCCGATCTTGGGATGACCACCTTCGAGTTCGTGATCCGCCGCCTTGCCAATGTCGTGCAATAGTCCGCAACGTCGGGCCACATCGCCATTCAACCCAATCATCTCCGCGAGCATCCCGGTGACGAAGGCGACTTCGACGCTGTGACGCAGGACGTTCTGGCTGTAGCTGGTCCGGAAATGCAATCGGCCGAGCATGTGAATCACTCGCTCATGCAACCCGTGAACGTTCACTTCATGGGCGGCTTCCTGCCCCTTCTTCTGAATGAACTTCTCGATTTGCTTCTCGGTCTCCTGCACGATCTCTTCGATTCGCGAAGGGTGAATGCGACCGTCCGCGATCAGTTGATTCAGTGCTTGCCGAGCAACCTCGCGGCGCACGGGATCGAAACCACTGACGATCACGACGCCGGGCGTATCATCGATAATGACATCGACGCCCGTGGCTTTTTCAAACGCCCGGATGTTGCGGCCTTCCCGCCCGATGATGCGTCCCTTCATCTCGTCACTGGGAATATCGACGGTGCTGGTCGTCGACTCGGCCGTGTGGGCCGAAGCATATCGCTGCAGGGCCGTCAGCAGGATCTCGCGAGCTTTGTCGTCGCAGACCTCCTGCATGTGGCGTTGATGTCGGAGGATCACCGCACCCGTTTCTTGAGCCAACTCGTCGTCCAACATACCGAGCAAACGTTTGACGGCATCATCGCGCGACAGGCCGCTCAATTCGTGCAGCGTCTGGCGCTGTCGATCAACGATCTTGGCCAGTTCGTCTTTCCGCTGATTGGCCTCCTCGATGCGCTCGGCCAGTCGACGTTGTGTGCTTTCGACAATCTTTTCCTGTTTGCGCAAGTCGTCGACCTGCTGTTCGATTTGTTCTTGGCGTTTGTCCACGATCCGCTCGCGATCCCGCAAATCGTCGCGGACTTTGCCGAGATCCCGTTCATTGTCGGCTTTCTCGCGGAGCGCTCGCTCCTTGATTTCGAGTTCGGCTTCGCGGACCTTGGAGGCGGCATTCTGCTCGGCTTGCTCGACAATGCGCCGGGCTTCGGCCACGGCACCACGTTTGGTGTACCAATCGAGTAGCTTGACCGCGGCGATGCCGAGCACGAAGAAAATGCCGCTCGCGACGGCGATTTGAACCTGGGGAGTCACTAACGCACCTCCGTTGCCATACGGGCGGCGCGCGAGGGAATCGTGCCTTCGAGCGATGAAGCTCGCCTGCCACAGCAGTGCTGAGGATTACAATCGCTAGTGAAAACGACTTCCGAAGCCGATTC
Organism: Pirellulaceae bacterium; assembly: GCA_041746275.1. Taxonomy (GTDB): domain Bacteria; phylum Planctomycetota; class Planctomycetia; order Pirellulales; family Pirellulaceae. The sequence goes on from JBGTHH010000453.1 coordinate 1,341, forward strand.
GGTGCTACTTTCGCCGGTGGCGTCGCGCTGTCCGACGACTCGTCCCGCCGCACTGCGGCGGACTCGTCAACGTGATGCACAAGTGTTGCCAAAAGCTCAGCGAGCCCGGCTGCCAGGCGTAAGAACACGGTTGACCAGGCGACCCATGGGTCGCCAAATGATTGCCCCTGGGGCCGGTAAGCCCATATCGCCGACCCGACGTTCGAACGTCTGCGGAAACGACCACAGGCTCAAGTTCCAGCGTTTCAGCGGGTAATCCGAAGAGAAAACGCAGGATGACGAGGAGCAGATCCATGAGAACTCTCACTTTTTGTCAACAACGAGTCAGTCGTAAGTACGAATTCCAGATGCGAACGATTGGTCTCGGTACTGTTGCGGTCAGGAGCATTCTCCTAACGCGCCGTCTGTAGTTGTTTAAGAACTGAACACATCGGCGGGGATGATTTCCACGTCGATGGATACTATGTTAACAAAGTCGCTCTGGACTGCAACTATATTGACACCCACAGTTCCAGCGGGTTTCGAGTCCGCGGCTCTGAAGTCGCCATCTAAGCCGATTAGGTAACCCGTGATGCGCCGATTTGAAGAAAGGCTGGCAAAGGCTTGGCCGGTTAACACTTGGCAACGCGTTCCGCTGGTTCTCGCAGTCTCTGGCGGGGCCGACAGTATCGCCCTATTGCGGGGCATGAAAGCGCTGTCGGAAGGCTTGGACTCGACCGTGGTTGTGGCGCATTTCAACCACAGGCTCCGCCCCGATGCCGATCGAGACGCGGATTTCGTTGAAAAAATGTGCCAACGGCTGCAGGTTCGGTTTGAGTTGGGAGTCGCAGTTGATGAACTCGCCGTGGTCGCTGGTGGGAGCCTTGAGGAGGCCGCTCGAGCCGCGCGATACGAGTTTCTCACTCGGGTTGCACGTCGAGTCGGAGCGCGGTACATCGCAACGGGACACACCGCCGATGACCAAACGGAGACGATCCTACACCGCATTGTTCGGGGTACGGGAATCCGTGGATTAGCGGGAATTCCCGCCAGCCGCGAGCTCATTCCGGGGGTGACGCTCATGCGACCTCTATTGGATGTGCGACGTGGCGAAATCATCGAGTATCTCACGGAGATCGGTCAGCCCTTTCAAGTTGACATGACAAATTCAGACGAGGGTTTCACTCGTAATCGGATTCGACATGGGCTGCTTCCCGCCTTGCGCGACGGCTACAATCCTGGCGTCGACGACTCGCTCCGGCGACTTGGTACGCTCGCCGAAGAAATGAGCACTTACGTCGAAATGGTCGCTGGCGAGCAATTATGTCGCTGCGCTAAGTTATCCGCGAATGAGGTGTCGATTGATCTAAGCCAACTCGTTGACGTCCCTCCGCTAATTGTGCGGACCATGCTACGACAGATCTGGCGCGCCCAAGCTTGGCCGGAACGCGAAATGACGTTTGAGCGTTGGCACGATCTGGAGCAACTGGCACGACGAAGGGCCGGGTGGGGACCAAATTCTTCCCTCACCCTGCCCGCCAATATCCGAGTTGAATACGAACAAATTCGGCTCAGATTCCGTCGCGGCTAAG
>JBGTHH010000454.1:0-3711 GCA_041746275.1 Pirellulaceae bacterium
GGCACCTTGATCGGTTCGCTGACAACCAGATCTTTGGCGGGGCGTTCGACCACGAGTTGTGGCGGGTTATCCGGCAGAGCGGTCAACTTGCCCTCCTTCATCTGTTGATTCTCGTACTTCAAGCGATTCCGCAGGACGACGCGATAGAACCCATCTCGTTGGAGCGGAAACTTTCCAGACCACCTCTGCGAGGGCGAATCGGCATCATCCAGTAGCGAACTCGGTGCTGACAGCAAAAAAGATTCCGTTGCCACAAACTCGGTGCCACGTTGTTCCAAAAGTTCGATTTCGCCTTCCGAGGCATCGCCTTGAACGTCGACCGTCACTTCGACGGTGCTCTCGCGTGGCCCGGTCACGTCCGGCGACTGGGGCGGTCCCAGTCGAGGTTCAGGCAGACGCATGTACTTGGGGTAATAGACCGCCGTTTGAATTCCCACGATGCGTGGTCGATCCAACATCGTGACGCGATATTGTTTGCTCCACGTCCCTCCCCCACGAACGCGATAGGCAAACGAGTGTTGCATGCCGGTCAGTTTAAAAGCCGTACGGGAATCACGAACCTCGGGCAAGCTGTAATTCAAACGCTTGCGGAGTCCTTTCGAGTCAACGGTTGAAATGTCAAGCCGCAACGAATTAGGGCTACCGGGCGGATCGACTTTTCCCTTCTTGATCACGACTTGAAAGTCAACATCTTCGCCCCGCAGGACGTCACAGTCACCCGGTTCGGATTGGTCGTCGACGAGCACTTCGTACAGCACGTCGGATATGGGAGGGATATCGGCGAATGGCTGAAGGATGCGCGCCACCGCGGTCGGCAACCGATCGGAGAACAGGAGAAACGCCGCGACGAACGCCGCGACACTAAGAAACGCAAACGTGCTGGCTCGCCGCAGACTCAGCAGATCGAGAACCTGGCGAAGGCGAAAATCGCGAATCCGTTCGCAGGCTTCATAAACCAGCCGCTGATGGAACGACCGCGATTGACGGGCCTGGCCATTGCGAGCTAAATCGACGCAGCTTACAAGACGGTTGTGAATGCCGGGCAGTTCTTGCTCGATGCGACGAGCCACCATCACTCGCGTCATCCGGCGGACCAGCGGTTTCACCACACCAACTAAAAACGCCCCAGCGGTCGGCAGTAAGACCAGCAGCAGCCCCGCCAGTCGCAGCGCGGGCCACAACGGCGACGCAAGATCGAGGAGCACGACGACCACCAAAACCGCGATGAACAAGCCTAACGAAACGGCCAACCCAGTCGCGACCCATGTCGAACGCAACCAGCGTCGCGTCGAAGCGATGAGCCGATGAATCCGTGAAGTCTGTCGGGAGATGTCTTGTTCGCTCTGATTCGTGGAATCCGCCATGAGTCCATTCTCCATTCGCTATCGTGTTTCGGTTGTTGCTAGTCATCCGCTGGGCTTCGAGTAAGTTCGCGGAATCCCGAGCCAGTCATTCGGCCCACCCACCTCGCACCTGTAAGATCTCTCAAGCGCTGGCTTGTCGTGGCAGTATCAGTATTGTCGAGAGATTGCCCACCTAACGTCGAAAGCAAGAACTCGATTCCGATGACAAGGAACGTCAACAGGATCAACGGACGCCAGATTTCACGTTCGTCACCGATGCTCCCGTATAACTGCTGAGCTTCGGCCGACGCGTCAATCGTGGTTAGCTTGACCGAGGGGAGCAGCGCCTCGAGTTGCGGTTTTGTCAGACGCAGCAAATTGGATTCGTCAGGCGATACATTCACCGCGAACCGGTGCACGCCCCGCTGCAACTGCTCGCTTTGCCCGCCGGTTACTTCCAATTCGTAAAAGCCCTTCTCAACCGTCCGCTCGAAAGCGCCGACCAATCGCGAATTGGAACGTTGGAATTCGACCGCTGTCACGCGACCCGCAGCATCTTTGACGGATCCTTTCGCTGGTGCCCAGTCCTGGGAAACCACAAATTCGGCGGTGCCGTCGGCCGGAACAACCAGAGGTCCATCGACATCGGCTGCCCGCTTCACGTAACCGATCATGCGCAAGACCAGCGGCACGAACTCCGGCTTCATCGGCAGGTTCGTCCACTTCGTGTTGAGCGGAAATGCCGTCAGCAGCATACGCCCATCACCGTACGTACTTTCCAGAACCGCCGGCGAACCGTCCTCGAATTCCACCAAGGGCCACGCGTTCCCTCGCTTTTCGGGCAGCTTGTACGGAAAGTGACGATAGATCTTTAACTTGGTGAGATACCGCCGTTCGCTGTCGGCAAACACGGAGAACACCGGATGAGCAAAGTCGATCGCACCTAGACGGCGATGTGTTTCGGCGATGTTTGGATCACCTTCCGCAGCGGCCAGCTCCGCGGCCACAAACGCTTGATCGGGAACCTCTGGTGACGGGAAGAATAGCTTCGTATAGGCGTCGTGGTTGACCTTGTCTCCAGGAAAGACCAGCAAACCGCCGCCACCGGAAACAAACTCGCGAAGCAACTTGTATTGATCCTGATTCAGTCCGCCGCAGTTCGCGAGGATCACGACTTCGGCCTTGCCCAAGGACTCTTTGTTGACGCTGCTTTGCGGGAGGTCATCGACGACGAGCGAGCGAACAAACTCACGCGTTTCGGCCAGCTTCGGATCGCTCTCCGGTTCCTCGGCCGGATCCGTGGCGATCATCGCCGTCTGCAGATAGAGTCCTTCGTTGTCCAGCGGCTGGACCGACGGATTGCCGTTCACAAGCAGCACGCGGATCTGCGGCGCAACATTTAACGTGAACAGGAACGAGTCATCGACATCGAACCGATCGGTGGGAATCTCGAAACGCCCACGCAGGACGCCCGTCCCGGTCGGCGTGAAGATGAATTCCGTTTCGTCCGTTTCGCCCGGTTTGAGTGTCAGCGTCTTGCGAGCAATCTCTTTGTCTTCGATGAAGATACTGACCGGAATATCCTGCGTCTCGGTCTCAGAATAATTCGTCACTCGCGGATTCAACTTGATAGGCAAACCCGCAATCGCTCGCTGATCCTCAGGTGCCTGGCCGACGACTGCCACGTTCGCAAACGGTTGATTCGAGCCGACGTTGACGACCGTCAGTTCTGTCTCCGGCGGGATGAGATCGGCCGAATTTCCATCCACAAACTCGTCCCAACCGCTGGCTTGCAAGTCGCTGAACAGATAGACGGCGGGTTTGTTCAACTTCCGCGACTCGGGTCCAAACAGTTGTGAAAACGCGGCAAACAGATTTCCTCGCGAGGGCGTGGCCCGCAAGCTTTCGATTTCGTTACGAATCGCCTCGGCATCAGACGAAAACCGATTACAAACTTCCTCCGGTTTCGCAGCGACGCGAATCACCGTCACGCGATCATCGACCGCCAGCCGATCGGTAACCGCGATGGCTGCTCGCTTGGCTCGCTCCAGAGAAGTGATGCCTTCCGTGACTGCGTTCATGCTGGCCGAGCCATCGATCAGCAAGACGACATCACGCCCCGCCGTGCTGCCACCGAACATTGCGCTCCAATGCTTCACCACCGGCCGGCAGATGAGAACGACCAGCAACAGCAAGAAGAGTGTCCGCAGAAACGCGATCAAGGCCTCCAGGAACTTCATCCGGCGGCGCTGCTGCACATAGCTATCGAAGAGAAAACGAAAGGTGCTCAGTTCGACGGTCTTCAGCCGATGCAGCGTCAACAGGTGTAGCAAGATCGGGATTGCCGCCAGCGGCAGGAAATACGGCA
>JBGTHH010000455.1:0-2768 GCA_041746275.1 Pirellulaceae bacterium
GGGGACTGGTAGCACCACTGCACGACACACCGATTCAGAAGACGTGGGCGGGCTTGCGGCCCGGATCGTTCGACGGCTTTCCTTACATCGGTCGCGTGCCGGGGCTGGATAATGCTTACGCCGCTGCAGGACATTATCGGAGCGGCCTGCACACCTCGCCCGGCACGGCCGTCGTACTCAGTCAACTGATCTTGGGCCGCCCCACAGAGATCGACCTCACGCACTTCCGCGTGGGGCGTGGATAGCTCAGGGATCGGGATCGGGATGTAAATCTCCGGACGCGAATGGGCGCTCAAGCTGACCGCTACGCGATGGTTCAACCCGTCGATTCGCACGCCTGTGTAGTGAGATCCCTGATGACGGCTATCCCCCGTGACTATGCCCTGTGGCGCTGCCAACCAGGAACCACCCAGACCCGCCCGCCCGCGCGAACCGTGTCTTGATTATGATGGACTCCTCAGTGTACAGTAGATCACTACCGCGACCGCTATCACGTCACCCCGCTTTTAGTCAAGTCGAGGAGTTTACATCGTCAGCCAGCTAGATAAACTGCTGACCACTATCTTATTTCGCCATCTAGCAGGCTAATTACGTATTAGCCCAGGAGTCGCGATGAAGGAAAGAGCGCCTCGCAACCGAACGCTAACTTGCAGCGACGCTGAGCTGGCGACTTTCGCCGCGGGGTTATTACGACTCGCCTCTCCAGCTCGAATCGAAGAAGTAGTTGGGCGAGTCATCCACCAAGACTACAACGAGGTTTGCCGCTTTCTTCCATCTGCATTCGCTGACCTCGTGATTCTCGATCCGCCCTACAATCTGACGAAGAATTTCAATGGTCACGTCTTTCAGGCAAAGGAAGCCGAGGAATACCGCGAGTGGTTTAGTGAGGTGCTAGTTGCCCTCAAGCCTTTACTCCGGCCAACTGCAACAGTCTATGCCTGCAGTGACTGGCAAACGTCTACCCTGATTTTCCCGGTGCTCGACAAGCACTTCCAGGTTCGGAATCGCATCACCTGGGAAAGGGAAAAAGGCCGCGGTGCCAAGAAAAATTGGAAAAATAACACCGAGGATGTTTGGTTCTGCACTGTCAGCGACGATTACTACTTCGATGTTGATGCCGTGAAAATGAAACGTCGCGTCATCGCGCCGTACCGCACGGACAACGGCGATCCCAAAGATTGGGAAGAGTCGGAGAACGGAAACTACCGGCTCACCCATCCGTCCAATATTTGGTCGGATATTACTGTCCCCTTTTGGTCAATGCCCGAGAATACCGACCACCCCACACAAAAACCTGAAAAGCTCGTCGCGAAGTTGATTCTGGCAAGCTCTCGTCCCCAAGACGTTGTGTTCGATCCCTTTCTTGGCAGCGGGACCACGTCCGTCGTTGCCAAGAAGCTTGACCGCCGCTATCTCGGCGTGGAACGCGACCAAGATTACTGCTGCTGGGCGTTGAAACGACTCAAGCTCGCAGAGGCCGACCAAAGTATCCAGGGCTACTCCGAGGGTGTCTTTTGGGAGAGAAACAGTCTGGCTGAACAGAAGCCTCAGAAGTCCCGTAACACTGGCGCGAATGACCAAATGGGCCTGTTCAATGAATGACGCCCTTCAAGAGCCTATCCAACCTTCGGAAGTGTGACGATCGGCCGTTCATCGTCTGCTTGGTCACACCAACGGAGAACTACTGCTTACTGGCCAACACAACCCTGCTCAAGAAGATCAGTCATAGTTCGCAGCAACTGCGTGTGAACAACATTCGCGGAAGCTTCAATGGCTCCGACATTGCCAGAGACTTCGAGGGGATTACCAACTCACCCGAGAACATAAGCCGCTTGTTCGACATTCACGCAGGCATTGGGTTTGAAGGCAACCTCACTCGGTTGGTTGAGGCCACAAACAACATCTCCCCGACGGGAATCAAGTTTGTCGTCAACGAATCGGCGACAACGACAATTCTCGATGCGCCTCAACGAGCGGCACGGTTCATTGAGTCCCAGGACTGCACCATTCTGAAAGCGGAATTGGACGCCCAAGTGAGAAAATTCCGATCTGAAATACTCCTCGCTGCGCTTATCGAGAACGTCAATGTGCGAGGCCGAGTCATCGAGTACCTGATCGCTGGAGCGGATGAGGCGTTGCGCCAGAAACTCGTTGCCGCATTGAAAGCCGGCGACCGAGGTATTCCCATATTCAAGACCGACAATACGCTCGGAGACTACACTCGAACTTTCCCGGAATATGACACCGAGACGGACGTTAAGACCAAGATCATGATCCTCAGTTCGAATCCGAAGGCGTACAATCTGGACAAAATGCTTGAGTTCTTGGCTAATTCCCGGTCGGTCTTCATGTTCTACTTTGTTGGCGTCGATCCGGGGAAACTCGTGAACACCGTCCTGGTATCCATGTTTCAAGAGAGACTCTTGCGAGCCACAATCCTACTTAAGCATTGGTCGGGTTGGAACTCGCGAGGTGTTTCGCAGTTTGAAGGAAAGACGATCAATAGTTTGATCGTCAAACCGGAGTTTGCGATCAATACGGATGAGGCACGCCAGTTTCTACAGAGCGTGATTGTGCTGTAGTTGTCGCATGAAAGGGCTAACCATCGGTTGAAGCTGACCGGGGCCGCCATCCTGGTTTTCAGAGCTTCAATGTCCTTTCAGGTCGCCCCGGAAGCTTAGCCTTGGCGTTCTGTTGTTGAATCGATTGCCATAAAAGGCACGCCTTCTGCGGCGGCACACGCCTGAAAGCACGTGTGGAGCAATTCT
>JBGTHH010000456.1:0-8452 GCA_041746275.1 Pirellulaceae bacterium
GATCTTACTCAGCGGTACCTGGGAGTCGACCTATGGTGACAGCCTGAAGCAAAACGCCGTCTCGCTTCGAACTTACGACCGAAATACCAAACCCATCACGCGAATGGCCGCATAAACCAGCGCCGTGGCGAGACTACACCCCTTGAAATCGCTTACTTCTCTTCGGCGGCCGACCCGGTGGGCGCTTTGGTATCCTTTGAGCGGATTTGACCGAGATGGTGCCGAACGACCTTTCGGAAAACGCCGAACTGCTCCGCGATCTTTCGCCGGGAGTATCCTGCTTGCTGTAATTGCTGAATTGCTAGAACTATATCCATCGACAGTTGATTCGCCATGACGCTCTCTCGCTGAGGAAAAACCCCTTTGCAGCGTGATGTCACATGGCCTCATAATCCTAATCTCACCCGGCCGCGCTCCGGTCAGCAATTGCAGTTGGACCATAGCCTGGACAACGGTCGGCAAGTACTTCATCGTCTTTGTTACGACCTCCGAGGCGACTGAAGTAACCGGCGCGTGGTCTCTGGCCGTCGTTTTCCTCTTCCGCAAGCCTCGCACCGCCTTGATGGCCCGAAGTGAATAGCGAACAACTGCCGTCCGGCCATTTGCCGCGCCATATCTCGAATACTAGTCCTTGGCTTGGACCCAATAGACAAGCGTTAGTACCGCTACCGAGAACGGTGTCGTCTGACCAATGGCCGCACAATCCGCAGGATGCGATTGCAGGCCTTACCGCCATTCGCAATTACATGAGCGTAATGGTCGTACAATTCCGGGCTACCGTACTCTCCCAGGTAATGGTCTCTACCGTTGACGCTGACGACCGCAAGATGGCGCGCTTTGTGGGAGTCGGTACTTAGGGGGACTCTTTGATTTGCCACGCGGTAAGGAACACCTCGCTTGACTTTTGAACCACAGCAAATCCAGTACATGTACTGGATTTGCTTTTGCGATCCGTGCCGCTCTGGCGACCATCACCAGGAAGCTAAGTCCAAGCTCGGCTTCTATTTAGAGTAGAGTGGGCGGTATTGGATTCGAACCAACGACCTCCACGATGTCAACGTGGCGCTCTAACCAACTGAGCTAACCGCCCTTAACGCAAGGTCGCGGCGATCGTTCCGTGTGATGATCGCGACTTCCTGCACGACTTATCGTACCATCCAACGCACGCTTCGCAATGCGTATTGCCATGGTCTGGCGACGACGCTCGTGACGCAACGGCCCAAACCGTTGGCGGGATTCACGATCTTCGGCACGCCGACATGGTGCAACCGGAACGGGAATATAAGTTCCCTGCGCGAGCGTGGCAAGCGCCCGTCGTGGGACAAGATGGTCGTGGGACTTGCTAGCCTGCGAGGTCACGAGTTCCTGGGTCACCGCCGATCCGTCCGCTCTAGCAGGCGTGACCCGTGACGGTTTGTTATATTTCTACGCGGATTCCGTGAGTGCAAGTTCCGCATCGGTGCCGCTCGAGTTGCGTCGGTCGCGCTGACGTTGGCGGACAACTCGCCGAGTGCCCACGGAAGATGTCATCACACCGCCGCACTGTTCAAGGGACGCCTACCATGCCTCGATTGAATGTAGTCCAACCCGATGCCGCGACCGGACCTGCCCGAGAGATCTACGACGAGCTGACGAAGAAGATGGGGAAGGTCATCAATATCTTCCAAGGCATGGCCAATAGTCCCGCAGCCTTGAAGGCTTACTTGGCGATGTCCGGGGCCTTGAGCGAAGGGATGCTTTCCCCGCATGATCGCGAGGTGATTTACTTGGCAGTCAGTGAGAACAACGGCTGTCACTATTGCGTCTCGGCCCACACCCTGCTGGCCCAGCGTGCGGGCATGTCCAACGACGCGATTCTCGCGGCGCGCCAGTTCGCTCCGACGAACGAACAGCACTTGGCTCTACTCACGTTCGTACGCCGCGTGATCGAGACGAAAGGGTTTGTCACCGACGAGGAATTGGCGGCCGTGCGGCAGGCTGGTTACAGCGACGGACAGATTGCCGAAGCGATCGCCTTTATTGGTTTGGCGACCTATTCCAACCTGTTCAATCATGTGCATGGTACGGAATTGGATTTTCCCGCGGCGGCGACGTTGCCCTAATCCGCTCGCATTGGTTGAGCCCATGCCTCACGACGACGCGTCCTTACCCCACGATCTGACCGAGTTGGATGATCTCCTCAGCGAGCCTCCACCCCAGGTCATCGAGGCGCTGGCCCAAGTGGTTGGCGACATCGTCATACTTGGCGTCGGCGGCAAGATGGGGCCCACGTTGGCCCGGATGGCGAAGCGTGCGTCAGATGCGGCGAACGTGTCGCGGCGGATCATCGGCGTGTCCCGATTCGCGACTGGCGACTTGCGTCAACGATTGGAGCAATGGGGCATCGAGACGGTGGCCTGCGACTTGTTGGACGAGGCGGAGTTGGCTCGACTGCCAGACGTTTCCAATGTCGTTTTCATGGCAGGCTTCAAGTTTGGAGCGACGGCCCAGCCTTCGTTGACGTGGGCGATGAATTGCTATTTGCCGGCACTGGTCAGTCGCCGTTATCGTCACAGTCGAATCACCGCCTTTTCCTCAGGAAACGTCTACGGACTGGTGCCTGTCGCTGGAGGTGGTTCGATCGAAGCGGATGCGCCGTGTCCGACGGGCGAGTATGCCATGACGGTTCTGGGACGCGAGCGAATGTTGGATTACTTCAGCCGTGAGCTGAGCATCCCCATGTCGATACTCCGTTTGAATTACGCGACGGAGCTGCGGTACGGAGTTCTCGTCGATCTGGCTCAGCAAGTGTGGGCGGGCCACGCAATCGACGTGACGATGGGCTATGTCAACGTGATTTGGCAAGCCGACGCCAATGCCATGGCGCTCGTTTCGCTGTTGCATACGTCGGTTCCGCCGCGCGTGCTGAACATTGCCGGAAGCGAGATCCTGTGCGTGCGCGAGGTATGCGAAACCTTCGGGCGACTGATGCAGCGGGAGTTACGCTTCACGGGCGAGGAACAGCGCGACGCGTTGCTTAATAACGCCGGTCACAGCTACACGTTGTTGGGCGAACCGACGACGCCCCTGAATCGCATGTTGCTTTGGACCGCCGAGTGGGTCATGCGGGGCGGGGCCTCGTTGGGCAAGGCGACGCATTTCGAGAGTCGCGATGGGACGTTTTAGCTGACAGTGGAAACAGGGGTCTGACCCTGGGAACTGTCCGGAGAGGGTCAGACCCCTTCTTCCTTCTTCACTTCAACAACCGCTGGCCGTTTCATGATCGCACCGAGCCCACCCATGATGACCGAGCGTCCGTCCCATGTGCGTTATCTGGTGGTCGCCTCGGCCTCGCTGATGTCGGTGTTGTTGTATCTGGATCGCTTTTGCGTTTCGATCGCCGAGGTGTACATCCAGCAAGACCTAGGGTTGACCGATGGAGATATCGGCTTGATTCTTGGTGCGTTCTTTTGGACGTATGCCTTAGGACAAGTTCCCTCGGGATGGCTGACAGATCGATATGGTTCTCGGATCATGTTGACGATCTACATCCTGAGCTGGTCGCTTTTTACCGCGCTGACGGGTCTGGCGGGGGGCTTCATCGTGTTACTCTTGCTTCGCTTCGGATTCGGTCTGGCTCAGGCTGGGGCGTATCCGACGGCGGCGAGTATGGTCAGTGTCTGGGTGCCACTGCAAGCGCGGGGTCGCGCCAGCAGTTTGATCGCGGTGGGAGGCCGGGTCGGCGGTTTCCTCGCTTTGTTCGCCACGGGCTATATCCTGATCTGGTTGACCCCCGGGAGCACGCCCGCGACGTTAGAGCCGGCCGATATTCTGCACGGTCCACGATTGTGCTTCGAACTCCAGGAGATCGCCGATCCGCCGACCGAGACGACCATCGCGCGGCAGCACTGTCTTGAGCGATTTTCGACTGCGGCTCGTCAGGTGGTCGAAGCCCAAGCCGCGCAATATGTCGTGGCCCTCGACGAGGAACGATCACGACTCACGGCGGCCGGCCAGAATCCTCGAGATGCCGTCGTTCCGCCCACACCGCTCGCCGCCCAGGACCTGGAGCTCATCGTGACCGAGCTCAATGGGATCATTCAACAAGCCGGCTTCTTTCACGGTCTTGGCTTAACGAGTGTGCCTCTCGAAAAGGAAGCGAAGCATTACTTGAAGAGGCCTGTGAGCGACTTGACGGAACAACAATCGCAACGACTCAATCGACTTGTGCTCGAAGCCTTGCATCGCAAGGCCTTCAAGATGTTCTATGTCGCCGGTTGGCGGCCGATGATGTTCTTTTATGGTTCACTCGGACTACTCGTGGCGGCGGCGATTTGGTGGAGTTCCCGCACTTCACCCACCGAACATCCTTGGTGCAACGACGCGGAGGTTCGGCTGATTCAAGGAGACCGGCCCGCGCGTCCTCAGACCCAGGGCCAGGTCGGCGGGGTGCCGATCGTTCCGCTACTGCGCAGTGTCAGCATGTGGCTCTGTTGCGTCTCGCAGTGGTTCACCAATGTGGGCTGGGTGTTTCTGATGACTTGGGCCCCACGTTATTTCAACAGCGTGCATCAGGTGTCCGTGTCGGAGCAGGCGATGATGGTGGCCATTCCACCGTTGGTGGGCTGGGCCGGGATGATCTCCGGTGGAGCCGCGACGGATAAGCTCGTCGGTTGGTTGGGGCTGCGATGGGGTCGCGCGTTACCGATGTCGCTATCCCGCTTCGTCGCGATGTTCGCCTACTTGGCCTGTTTGGCATCTCCCTCGCCGTGGTTCGCCGTGACGATGTTCTCGATCGTGGCCTTCGCCACCGATTTTGGTACACCCGCGGTTTGGGGCTATGTCCAGGACACGGGAGGCCGGCACGTCGGTTCAATCCTGGGCTGGGGCAACATGTGGGGAAATCTGGGTGCCGCCGTCACGCCGCCCCTGTTGATTTGGATCGTTGGCACCGCTGAACGTTGGGATTTGGCGTTCTTGACCTGTGCCATGGCGTTCCTGTTGGCGGGCTTGGCCGCGATTTTTATCAATGCCACGCAACCCATTGTGCCGGTTGATGTCGATGACGAGCACCTGGTGTGATGTTCGCGATACCTTGTTATCCCGCAGTCCCGGACCTGCGACGGGGCATTCATCGCAGTCCAGTCGAGATGTGTTAAGATAGACGCAGGATTTGGCGGCCGGATCGGATGGGTCGCCACGTGTTTGGTTCTTGTGGTTTCAATAACTCTTGTCACCGTTTCCTTGAAGGACATCACGTGGCTGTGCTTCACGTCTGTCTACTGACATTGCTGATGGCCATCGACGAACCCCAGGCGTCGACTCCGGTCGAACTTGCCCCGGAGGCCATTGCCATCGCGATCGAACAACTCGGCTCGCCGAACTTCGAGGTGCGTCAGCGCGCGACGTCGTTCTTGTGGCAGGCGGGAGCTGTCACCGAGCCAGCCTTGCGCCAGGCCCTCGACAGCCCGCAACCGGAAGTGCGGATTCGAGCCCGATCGATTCTCGACGACTTTCGGCACGGGATCTTTGCCGATACGCCTGCGGAAGTCGTGATCCTGCTCCGTCGCTTTCGTAGCGAGGAAGGAACCAACCGCGAGCCGACTTGGGCACAGCTTGTGAATCGGGCACCGACCGAGACGTTGATCGCGCTCGCCGAGTTGGAGCCGACCGTGGGGCGACTGCAAAGTGTGTTGAACCGGCTGGCAAAGGACGAGCAGGTTCTACGTGCCGTGGAGTTGGCGGAGAATTGGCGACAAAAGTTTTCGACGGCGCGCGAGATCGCCAAGCTGGATGATTTCATTCGTCAGCAGATTCCCTTCTTCCTGGCCCAGCAGGACTATGCGCGAACGGAGCGACTTCTCGAGCAGGCGGCCGTGGACGATCCCGGAATTCGAAATTGGGCGGTCTATCTGTTGTTGCGCGAACAGCTCGACGACAAGATTCGCGATCTGAAGGAAGAGCTCCCCAAGGTGCGCGACGATGCCGAACAAGCCAATTTGGCCTACACCAAACTGACGTATATGTTGCGCGTGGCGGGGGATCTCGAGGGAGCTCGGACCATGGCCGAGCAAGTTCGCGATCCGGGTCAAGCTTTGTTGAGGAGTATTCTGTTCGATTTACGAGCTTGGGACGAGCTGGCGGTCCTGCAGGCCCAACGTCTGGCCAATGACGGCCAGAGCATCGAGGAACTAAGTTTCGCCGCCGCCTACTGTCGGCTGGCCGACCGCCAGGACGAATTCGCCCAGCACATGGCCGCGATCCGACAACAGGCTGAACGCATTGGCTCGGGGCAAAAGCTGGGCTACTGTCGCGAGGCCCTGTATCTGAATGGCCGAACCAACGAAGCCATCCAACTGTTGGCTCGCGAAGATCCCATCGAGGCCTTTTCCGTGCAACTGTTGCGGCACCACTACGCCGCGGCACTCGAAACGGCGGGGATCGGCCTCACTCGGGAATCGCGTGAGATGTGGTTTCAAGGCGTGATGGACGGCCAGGATGGTTCCCAGAACGCTCAGCGCAATTATCGGATCGCCATTCGGTTGGCACAGCTTCTGGCCAGCGTGGGTGAGAAGCAAGAAGCCAGTGAGACCTTCGCCCGCTTGGCGCTGGCAGCCAAAGATGACCGAGACGGCGCGCAATTGCGGGAGGTCGCGGAGTTCGAACTACGCGCGGGTTTGACAAATGAAGCGTTCGAACATGCCGCACAAGCGTTCGACAAGGACAGCGGCATCGCGGCGGTGGAGTTGCTGTTCATCCGGCATCGCACGCCCGCCAGCACATGGTGGGAGCTGTACAAGGAATGGGCTCCCGCCGACAGCACGCGATCGCGGTTGGCGTCGTTGCGCAAGCTGTTCTATCAGGGAAAGAATGACGAGGCGTTACTGGATCAACTCACTTCGGCCTTCGCCTGGACAAGATCACTCCCCATACAGCATACCAGTCGGGCCAAGTGGTTGAATGTGCTGGGCGAAACCTGCCTTCTGCGCGAACAGAAGGAATTGGCTCGGCAATGCTTCGAGAGTGTCGCGGCCGACTATCCCACTGCGGCCATGCATCTGGCCGACCTAGCTCGCGCCGATCGTGAGTGGAGTAGCGCCGCGGATTGGTATCGCGCAGCTTGGGAAAAGGGCCGTTTGACTCACGCGTTGTACTTGCACGGCGAGATGCTGGTGCAAGCCGGAGAGAACGAAGCGGGAGAACAGGCCCGACAGTTAGCTCGCTTGATTCCGTTGGCGACCGCCGCCCGCCACGATGGACTCGCCACCGGGTTGGCGCAACGCGGCTATCGCGCGGAGGCCGAGCGGGAGTGGGAATTACTGCGACGCTGCTCGACTTGGTCGGAAGCCCAAATGTTTCATGCCGTCGGGTCACTCGGCGATGCGGCGCAAGCACAGCAGCCGTTGGTGGCGGCCAACCTGTGGGAGCAACGTATGCTCAACTGCTTGCAGGAGAATTGGTTCTTCACCGATCAGGCCAGCTACGTGCGCATTCCTCATCAAGTGCATCGGGCTCGCGCCAAGGGATTGTTCGATGGGGAGAAGGTCGAGGAAGCGATCGACGAATTGCGGATGTGTTTGATCATCTGGCCCGCCGATCTGAATGTGGCCGAAGAGTTCGTCCCGAAGTTGGATCAAGCTCAACAGAGAGAATTCGCCGACGAACTGTTTGGGCGAGCCTACCAAGGGGTCGAGGAGATCTGCCGCCTCTTCCCCAAGAGTGCCTTGCATCACAACAACCTCGCGTGGTTGGCCGCGCGATGCCAGCGGCGACTGGACGAGGCGTTGATCCATATCAACCTCGCACTCGAGCTCGCTCCGAATTCCGCCCAGTACCTCGATACGCTCGCCGAAGTGTACTTCCAGCAGGGCCATGTCGATCGGGCGATTGAGACTGCCAAACGTTGCATCGAACTCGATCCCGACAACGCCTTCTATCAAGAGCAGCTCCAACGCTTTCTGGCCGCGAAACAACAGCCCCAGTAGTCGCTGGACGCTGGCGAGCCCACGGGGAAGCTGTGTAATGGACGTTTATTTTGGATTCCCTCATTGACACGTCGGACGTCGACCGATATCGTTTATCGTAGATCAACGATTTTGAGGTTACCGATTTGATGCCCCAACGAAACGCCCAATCACCGTGTTGCGATCCGTCGAGTGTCACGTTGCCGAATGATGCGTCGGCGGAGCAGTTTGCGCAGTTGGCTTGGGCCGTGGCCCATCCAGCCCGCGTACGGATCGTGCGTCTGTTGATCCAGCGAAAGTCTTGTGTGTGTGGCGAGATTGTTGACCAAATGCCACTGGCCCAGTCGACCGTCTCGCAACACTTAAAGATTCTCAAGGAATCCGGCCTGATTCAGGGTGAGGTCGATGGCCCCAAGGTCTGCTACTGCATCAATCCGGCGAAGTTGAAGGAATTGAAGGCGTTGGTTGCTAGTTTGTAAAGGCAAGTTTTTTTACTCATAGTGATCGTT
>JBGTHH010000457.1:0-3182 GCA_041746275.1 Pirellulaceae bacterium
TCGCCAACATCTCGACGCGAGCGCAAACGTTGCTCCGCGACGAAACCGATCCCGAACGAAGGCGGAAGCTGGCCACGATCAATAGCCAGGCGTTTCGTGCCCACGAGATGATCTCGAACATGATGCTGTTCGCCAAACCGCCCGATCTGGTCCGCGAGAGTGTCGATTTGACTCGCATCGTCGCGCAAGTCGTTCACGAGTTGCAGACGCAGGCGAACGAACAAGGCACCGCCATCGTGACCCATGGCCTCGATGAAGCGTGTTGGCTGGTGGCCGATCCGAATCACTTGGCGGTCGCCCTGCAATCGCTGTGCTGCAACTCGTTGGAGGCGGTGGCCATCGGGGGCTCGCTGACCATCTCGTTACGCGTCGCGGAACAAAACGCGGCGAGGGAGGAATGCGATTCGCAGGCAGGCGAGGATGAATTCGTCGAACTGAGTGTCGAGGATACGGGACCGGGGATTTCCGACGCCGCCCGACAACATCTCTTTGATCCGTTCTACTCGGGGCGCGAGGCCGGACGCGGCTTGGGCTTTGGTTTGTCGAAGTGCTGGCGGATCGTGACTTTGCACGGAGGCTCGATTCACGTATCTTCGCGGGAAGCTACCGCGACGCGTTTCACCATGCGGCTGCCGCGAGCGCGCGAGCCGTTGGCGTCCGTTGCGCTCGCTACCGACCGACAGGATTGAATCGGCGTGAACTGGCTCGACACCATCTTCGCCACGTTGTTTCCCAGCCATTCCTATGGTTGCCTCAGCCTGCTGCCGCCCGTGATCGCGATCGGTCTGGCGATCATCACGCGACAGGTGGTGATTTCGTTGTTCGTCGGAGTCTTCGTCGGAGCTTTGATTGTGGCCGGCGGCAATCCGTTTGTCGCTGTGGCCACCACGTTCGAGACGCATCTATGGTCCAGCCTGAGCCATGCGGATCATTTGCGAGTGTTTCTGTTCACGTTGTTGATGGGAGCGTTGGTTGGTGTGATGCAGCGTAGCGGCGGGATGGAGGCGATCGTCAAGGGGCTGGCTCCTTGGGCGCGAACGCGACGCGGCGGGCAGCTCACCGTCTGGCTGCTGGGTCTGCTTGTCTTCTTCGACGACTATGCCAACTCGCTCTTGCTGGGCAACACCATGCGGCCGCTGTCGGATCGGCTGCGGATCTCACGCGAGAAACTGGCTTATCTCGTCGATTCCACCGCCGCCCCCGTATCGGGCTTGGCCTTGATTTCCACTTGGGTCGCGGGCGAGATCGGCTATATCCAAGACGGTCTGAACAACACGCCACTCGCCTCGACCGCCAATGCGTTTGAACTATTCTTAGAAACGATTCCCTATCGTTTTTACGTCTTGTTCGCGTTGATCTTTGTGCCTGTGGTGGCGCTGCTGGGACGCGACTTCGGTGCCATGCTTGTTGCCGAGCGGCAGATGCAGGGACGTCGCCAGCCGACAAAACTGCCGAAGGCTGCTTCCAGCCAATCCGATGTATCGTCGTGGCAAAGTGCCGTCTTGCCGGTGCTGACTGTCGTCATGGTCACGCTGTTGCTTATCCTGCTCACGGGAGCGCAAAAGCTCGCGGCGGATGCGGCCACCGATCATTCGCTGCGCAATGTGTTTGGCAACGGGAAGTCCTATGTGGCACTCTTGTATGGTTCGTTGACTGGATTGGTTGTCGCGTTGCTGCTCGGTCGCTGGCAAGTCGGGATGAGTTGGGAGCAACTCCGGGAAGCGGCCGACGCGGGGGCGCGACAAGTGTTGCCGGCTTTGGTCATTCTCTGGTTGGCCTGGGCGCTGTCGGGATTAACTCGCACCGAGTATCTGGGCACCGGCGACTATCTCGGCGCTTTGCTGCAAAACTCGGTCGATGTCCGCTGGATGCCCACCATCGTGTTTGTGCTCGCCTCCGCAGTGGCTTTCTCGACGGGAACCAGTTGGGGCACGATGGGCATCCTGATGCCATTGGTCGTGCCGACGACAGTGCAACTGCTGAGCGCTGACGGCGAACCGTTCTCGGCCCAGAATACGCTGTTGATTGGTTCAGTGGCCGGAGTGTTGGCGGGAGCCATTTTTGGCGATCATTGTTCCCCCATCTCGGATACAACCGTCTTGTCCTCGCAGGCCAGTGGCTGCGACCACGTCGCCCATGTCCGGACACAAATGCCCTACGCGTTGTTCGTGGCCGCCGTGTCGATCGTGTGTGGCACCGTACCAATCGGTTTTGGCATATCCGTGTGGTGGACCTTGCCTGTCGGCGTGGTCATGCTTGTGCTTGGATTGGTGGTTCTGGGGCAGCGCGTTGAGCAGGCGAAGTCCTAAACCCCAGCAAGCAACCCGGCTACTCAAATAAGCAACCGGGCTGCTAGGCTGTGGGGGGTCAGCGTGATGTCCGTCCCGCGTAAGTTACGCTGCTGTAGGGGCGGGGACGGCGAATCGGGGGAAAAACGTCCAACTACTTTTTCTCGCGCCAGTCGAGCACGCGGAACGAGCCCGCGGCGTTGTTATACTCGTAAGCTCCGATCTCGAAGGCCTTGTGTGACGGACGTGCGTTGCCCTCCAAGTCGATAGTCAACGCAACACCTAAATCCATCCCGGCGTTAATGGCCGGCGAACCCGCTCGCAGTCGCAGATTGCCGTTGGCGGCGTCCACGAAACGTGGATCGTTCAGCAACTCGGTCGAGCTCGCCGTAGTGCCATGGAATGGTGTGGCGAAGCCGTAGACGACGTTGTACGAGTGGGTCAACGTGCCCGATTCCACATGCAGGCCCGTCGTCCCGCTGTTTCCGGCGAAGATCGTGTTGACCACGGTGGCCTCGCCTTGACTGAGATAGACACCATAGCCCGTCAGGTTGCCTAACGTCACGTTGGTCAGGCTCAATGAGTGGCTCGGCGAAGCGTTGTTGCCATGGATGCCCATGCCAAAGCCATCCATAATCGAATTAACGACCTCGATCTCGCCACCGTGGCCGGCCAGTCCATAACCAGATCCCGTGGCCGCGAGACGCGAACGAGATACGATCAGCGAAAGGTTGGTGGGATCGGCGTTGATGCCACTGACCCCACTCAATTCACAACCATCCAGGCTGACGGTGCTCGCCACACAATGGAGGGCCAAGGCCGTGCTCTCCTCCAGTTTGATTCCCACAAGCGCCAGCGTACTGGACTGGCAAACCATACCGATGCCGTTTCGCA
>JBGTHH010000458.1:0-3383 GCA_041746275.1 Pirellulaceae bacterium
TCCGCTCCATACACGGCCACGAAACACGCCGTTACGGGATTGACCAAGTCCACGTCGCTGGATGGTCGTCCCTACAACATCGCGTGTGGCCAGATCGATATCGGCAACGCCGCCACCGAAATGACCGCGAGAATGGCCAGCGGAGTTCCGCAAGCTAACGGTACGCTGGCAATCGAACCCACGATGGACGTGGACAACGTGGCGCGCGCGGTGGTGTACATGGCCAGCCTGCCCTTGGATGCGAACGTGTTGTTCATGACCGTGATGGCGACCCACATGCCGCTGGTCGGCCGCGGGTAGATTTCCCTGGAGAACGGACACGTAACTCGCTAGTAACGGTCACGAAATAACTTCCTCAAATCCAAAGTAGCCATCACGCTCCGTCGTGATGATCGCTGCGAAAACAGGGAAGTTATTTCGTGACCGTTGCTACGCGAGACAAAACTCCGCCACAATACGCAACTGCTTTTATGATGAACATGCCCAGCTCCAACGTGCTAACTCGACCGCCTTGGATAGACTCGTCCCGCCGTTGCTGGGCGCGCTATCTTTTGCCGTTGCTGTTCGTGCTGACTGTGGCGAAGACCGGTAACGCCGACGACACACCGCCGCTGGACTGGGCCAAGTCGGTCGAGCCATTTCTTCGAGAGACATGTTACGAATGTCATGGCGACGGAGCCCAGGAAGGTGGCCTCAATCTGGAATCGCTCGGTCGCGATTTGCGTGATGCGGAGGTGCTACGGCGTTGGGTGCGACTGCACGATCGCGTGCGAGACGCCGAGATGCCGCCTCCCGAGCGGCCTCGACCGCCTGCACCGACGAGCACGCGGTTCCTCACAACGCTGCACGATGTCCTGATCGACGCGGATGCTCCGCGACGGCAGTCGGTACTGCGGCGACTGAATCGCGTGGAATACGAGAACACTCTGGCCGACCTGTTCGAGATTCGCGGCGATCTGCGCAACATGCTGCCGGAAGATCCCCAGGCTTTCGGTTTCGACAACATCGGCGATGCCTTGGCGTTGTCGCCCGAGCAGATGGAGGTTTACTTCCAAGCGGCGGACAAGGCGTTGGATCAAGTGTTTGGTGCGGACCGCGAACCAAAACGTGTGAACGCCCGCATGTTGCTGGCCGACGATCATTTCGCCAAACGCTCGATTGGCCGTCTTTTTGTGAGGACCGAGGAAGGCGGGCTCGTCACGTTTCAGGGCTACTGGTGCCCCAGTGTGTTTCTATCGGGACAAGCCACCGTCGATGGGACCTATCGGGTGCGCATCCAAGCCAAGACCTATCAGACCGACCAACCGGTGGTCATGAGCGTGTATGGAGGCGACGTGGTCGTCGGTCGTGGTCCGACTCATTTGGTGGGCTATTACGATATCGCGCCGGGGAATGATTGGACCGTGGTTGAGTTCGAGGACTATCTGGAAGCACGCGGTTCGTACCAGATGAAGCCCTATAACTTGCACGCCCCGACCCAAGGTCCCGAACAGTTCGTCGGGCCAGGTCTCGTGATCGGCGAAGTCCACGTCGAAGGTCCGTTGGAAGCCTGGCCTCCGCCCAGCCGCGCGAAGTTGTTGGGGTCCGTCGACCCGGCGACGGCCACGATCGACGATGTGCGGGAGATCATAACACGACTCTTGCCGCGCGCGTTTCGTCGACCGATCGCAGCCGACGAGTGCGATTTGTATGTCAATCTGGCTCAAGCCGCGTTGGCCGAAGGCCGGTCGTTCACAGCCGCCCTGCGCGTGGCACTGCAAGCCATTCTCTGTTCGCCGGACTTCCTCTTTCGCGAGGAACGCCGGCGCGCGGCCGAGGACTCGTCGGTGCCGACGATCGATGACTTCGCACTCGCCTCGCGCCTGTCGTATTTCCTGTGGAGTTCCCAGCCGGACGAAACGCTGCTGACCCTAGCACAGGCCGACCAGCTACACCTTCCCGAGATCCTGTCAGTTCAGGTCGAACGCCTGCTGCGCGATCCCAAGTCACAACGCTTTGTCGACAACTTCACAGGCCAGTGGCTCGACTTGCGCGAGATCGACTTCACCGAGCCGGATCGACGGCAGTACCCCGAATTCGACGAGATGTTGCGATTCTCGATGCTGGTAGAGACCGTGCGGTTCTTCCGCGATGTCCTCGACCAGGACTTGCCGGTCACCGATTTCATCGATTCCGACTGGTCGATCTTGAACCAACGGCTGGCCAGCCACTACGGGATCGACGGCGTGATGGGTCAAGCGTTCCGCCGCGTCACGCTCCCCGCCGACACCGTTCGCGGCGGCGTGTTGACTCAGGCGAGCGTGCTGAAGGTGACGGCCAACGGCACGAATACCTCGCCCGTGGTGCGCGGGGTGTGGGTGCTGGAGAATCTGATCGGCCGACCGGTCCCACCTCCTCCCGGAAACGTTCCGGCCATCGAGCCCGATATTCGCGGTGCCACGACCGTGCGGGAACAACTGGACAAGCATCGTCATGATACGTCTTGTGCGAGTTGCCATCGGGACATTGACCCGCCAGGGTTCGCCTTGGAAAGCTTCGATGCGATCGGCGGTTGGCGAGATTGGTATCGCAGTCTCGGCGAGGGGGAGCGAGTCAATCTGTCGATCCAGCGTCGCCGAGTTGAATACCGTCGCGGTCCCAACGTCGACCCGAGTGGTCAATTGCCCGACGGTCGCGAGTTCGCCGACATCCGGGAATTCAAACGTCTGTTGTTGGATGACAAAGACCAAGTCGCCCGCTGCCTAACACAGAAGCTGTTGACCTACGCGTTGGGTCGTGAACTCGGCTTCTCGGATCGCGAGGCCGTGGAGCGAATCGTCGCCGTCAGCCGGGAGCAAGGTTACGGATTCCGCACGCTGCTGCACACCGTAGTGCGAAGTGACCTATTTCGCGGGAAGTAGCGAAGATGGTCAGCCATCCGACCATTTTCGGACCATTCGATACGCAGCGGTGCCCGGTCGCGTCTCACAAAATACGCGAACCAGGCTCCTGTATCGACGAAGACAGCCATCAGTTCGCTCCGTACAGATAGCGGTCATGATCACGGTTTGAAACAGGCGGCCCCTCTTCCAGGGACAGTAGCGCAACGGCATTCAACGCGGCGAGCACTTGAGCGTGCTCCTCGCTGGAAAGCTGACGGTTACCATGACCTTCCTGCGAGCATCGCCTGCCGGCTAAGAACTCGGCAAACGAAGCTACCGCGTGAACATCCTCTGCCGGCAAATCCGGTAAGACCTCGCTCAGCCGTTCTTCCAGTGATTGACTCATTACGAATAACCTCCGTCCACAATAACCGGATTCGCCCTGCGTTCTATTTTAGCAACACGTCTCCTCGAATGCCTTGGTTTCAGAAGTAGTCGAACCGCTCCTGAGCGACGGCCTTG
>JBGTHH010000459.1:0-5321 GCA_041746275.1 Pirellulaceae bacterium
ACGTGGTGATCTCATACTCGGCGACGACCGCGGGCACGAGCCCCGACGTTGGTGTCTCCGGAAACGTGACGGAATAATTCGCCGAACTCACCAGCCAAGCGGAACGTTGGGAGAGAAATGAGGCTTCCAATCGCTCGAGTAACTCGAAAAAAGGACGTGGAATATGGAAGTGTCGTCCCGCGGGAAGTCCATTGTCGTCGACAGCGTCATAAACGCGAAACGCTTGCGGAGGCGGTGACTTGGCCTCTTTATTGATCTCTTGTGCCGCCACGTCGCGACGCGCCCAACTCGACAGGATGATGGCCACCAATACGACCGGAAGCGCTGCCGCGCCGCTACCGCGGACAAGCCGAAACGACAGGGACCCATCCTCTTCCTGAGGGCCGGCGAGTGGTTCCGGAGGTCGTCGCAGGTCCAGTAACATCACGGACGTCAGCCAACCTAGCAATAGCGCGCGCGTGATTGGCAAGACCAAGAGCGGCACAAAGAAGGCCACGACGATGGAGAAGCAGATTAGCAGCCACAGGAAAAACATGCGTCGCTGTCCGATCCACAGACCTGTTGCGACCGCCACAAACAAGGTGGCCCAGCCAAGCGTGGCGAGCGAGGCCTCGCGATAGATCGTTACGAACGGTGGACTCGATGAACTTACTTCCAGCTCCACATTGGTCCAGCCGGTCAAGGGAGCGACCGACCAATCCGTGGAACATGACGACCACGGCGTCGCGGGAACGGCCGACGACTCCAGCCAGCGATTCACGGGAAGTAGCCGATCCAGCCCCACGGAGTCGGACTCCACAGCGGTTGCGCCGAGAGGGAAGGCGTGATTCCGCAATGTCCAGGACTGGGGAGCTTGCCCAAGCATCACCAGCTCGCTGACCGAGACGCAATGACCATAGTCACCTCGTGCCTGAGCGACTCCCGTGGTCAAAACGAGTCGGTCGTCCAACACGACCATCAGGAGATGGTTTTGTCGCAAGAGACTGCTCGCGCCATGAACCGTGTCCGGAATGACCGACTCGGGTGAGATACCCGCTTCCCGTAAAGCCACAGCGTCAATCCACAGCGTGACGTTGTCGTCTTTGTTGTCGTCTTTGAAGGGTTGCTCCGTCACGTAGGCACCCAACACATCCCGCCACGTCCCAGGTGTCTCCGGTGTATGCTCCGCCGCATACCAACCATCGTCGAGACTAGAGAGAAATTCTCTCGACAGCTCGCTACCGCGTTTGGCCGGCGTGACGTCGCGCAGCGCGGTCAACCAATGATCGAAGTCAAATATGTTCCACGGAGTGCCGGATCGTCGAATCAACGGGAACCCCAAAAGCCTCTCGTCCCAATCAAGGGCACGCGCTCCCCATGCCGCTGGCGACGATGGTGTGTTGGCTGACGCGTAACCCGGTGGCAGCCAGACGCTCCAGTGCCAATCCAGGCAGGGAACATCAAGAGTAGGTAACGGCGTCCTTAGTTTCGTGACGATACGCAGGGGTTTGCCTTGTTCGGTCGAAACCAATTGCACGTGGGGAAAACGTTGTCCGGCGGGCAGTGGCAGGTTCATTCGCGTCCGACCCCGAGGCCACTCCAGCGGCACGCCATCGACCTCGACCCGTTTGCACTCCTGCCCCGACGGAAGTTCGATGGTGAGGGACGGAGCACCGACGTTCTCCAGTCGCAATGACATTTCGTGCATTAGATCGCCGTTGTGATCCAGACGCGAGACGACCCGCCCGTGCCAGACCCACGTACTAACTCCCGTGGCTGGCGATGATTCCCGCGTCAATTGCAGCAACACATCTTGCGCGGGTGAATATCGAAAGGCGGCGCGTACCTTGGTCTGGCTTGAGTCATCCGCCACAGCGGTCGGTATCGCGCGCAGTCCGGCATGTTGTAGCGTGAACGGAGTGGCGTCCGAAGTTCCGACGAGAATCGTGCCTCCTTGCGTTTCGGCGTCGGGCAACGCGGCCAGCGTCACGGCATTGGTTTCGGCCAGATCTCGGGAAGTCGTCGCCCGCACTTCGAATGGAGTACTCCGCGGACGTCGCAACATGATTTCCCACTCTTGGCCCACTTCGTCGAGTCGATTCGCGACCGGGTTGACCGCAGTCTCTCCGCTCTCCGACCACTGGATGGAACCTGTGATCCCCTGAGAAAACCTGACTCGAAAACTGGCGACCCGTGACGAAATAGGTTCGCAACGGAACACAAAGGTCTGTTTCAAGGCGCTGGCTTCGGCAGTCGCGTCGACGGCGATGCTGCCGCTGTAGCGCGGGGGCTGACTGCGGAGCGCGACGCGTAAATGATCCGCCTCCGGTCCATCGCGGAAGAGAAGCTGACTGCTGTCGACGTCGACGAGTTGTCGATCGGTTGTCGACAGATTCGTGACGCGTGTCAACGTTGCGTCATCGCTCATCTCCAGTTGCAAGGGAACTTCGGCACCGACGGCCACTAAGCTGGAGAGGGATGTGACTTGCAGCAATTCGATGGGACGCATGTCGAGCCCCAAGAGCACGGGGGGCTCGGGCGTTCGGCGATGGGCCTTTATCAGTAGCTTCAAAGGTTGATCGGGGGTAACTGGCTTTACCAAACGGACTTCGCGGCTTAGCCCTCGCGTGCTGGGCAGTACCTCGATTGTATCAATAGCGGGTGGGAGCGTTTCGATGGAATCCACAATCCAACCGACGCCGCGCCGTAACTGAAACGCGAACAGATCGCCACCCTGACTGCTCAACTCGGCAACAAATTGTGCGGTGACCAGGGATTCGTTAAGGGCGAGAGTGGTTCCCGTACGAGCGAACATGCGCGGGCGTTGTCGAGTCAGCACAATCTCGCACGTGGCGTCCGACTGAAATATGTCGAACTGACGGGATTCACCGCTCAACGGAGCCGCGAGGGGCTCGGCGCTGCGCAGCGAACATCCGATACATCGCGAGCGAGTGAGTTGCAGTGGGGCCACCACATCCAGCGTCGCTACGCCCTGTCGCGGGATCACCTCCTGTAGCCGCAGGGTCGGCAGCGTCCAAGGTTGGTCGATGACAATCGGCGCGAACGCTGTGACGATTAACTCGCGATTGACGCCGAAGATCGGTTGAGGCAACTCGAGCGTCAACTCGCGCGGTCCCGAACCCGAGTCGTCAAACGGGGTGAAGCCGACGGTTTCGGTTCCCATTTGGATCGAAGCGATGCGCAGCTCGGGAGCGACATGCAGCACGAGTTGCTTGGCCGGTTGTTGATGGATGTCGAGTCGGAAGGTGCTTTGCACTTCGAGGCCAGCGGTCGCGAGGCGGTAATTGTGCTGCGGACGGACCAAGACCAATGGTTGTTGATCGGAACGTTCAGGAAAACGCGAGACAATCCTCAACGTCGCCGCCTGAGGGGACCCGAACTCGATGCGCCAGCGCTGGGTTGGTTCCTCCTCGCCTGTATCGGCTTGCGCGGAGTGGTTTTCCACGCGACGGATCACGGCACCGGCGCACACCGGTTGAAGTTCCTCCGGCAGTTTCAGTTCCAACTGGCTTGAGGTCGCGGCGGGGAACGCCCACGGGAAGTTGAGTTGGTTCTGCTTGTCACGCGTGCCCCGGAGCGACCACTCGAAGGCGAGGATTCCTGAGCGGGGCACGCGGATGCCCATGTCCTCGCTCGACAACAGTCCCACTTCGGCCGGCTCTTGCGGCGACTCAGGCCACCGAAATCCCTCGGCGGCGAGACCGAACGGTTTCAGCACGACGTAGCCCGGGTCGGCATGGGGATGCGTGATCCTTAGTTCGGCCGTGCCTTGGACGAGTTGGTCGTTCCGCAACTCCGCCGTGTAGATCGCCTGCACCAGGCACGTTTGAACCGGGCCATACAGGGCTTGGTGCTTGTCGTTAATATCCGCGATGCGTTGCTTGAACTTCTCGCGGTCGATGGGAATCAGCTCGGTGGCGATATCCCCGATACGAGTCGCTGGCACCGTTATGCGTTGGAATTGAATCGGCTGGGCCGGAGGTTCTTGCGCTCGCACCACCGGGGCGAACTGACCGGTCAGCAAGGCCGCGACCACGGTGACAGCGATCGCGGTGACAGCCGCAACGGACCGCCCAATGGATCTCGTCCAGGTCATGAATCGCCTTCAATTCTGGCAACCTGCAGATGAGCCGGAGCGGTCGCGGTGGTCACGCGCGAGCTCCCTTCGATGCCACGCATCGGAGTGCTACTGGGTTGCGAGTCGGGAGCCATGAAGACGCTGCCGCGGCGGATCGTCGTCACGGTCACGCGACGGCCGACCAGTCGATGCAGCAGCATGGCGACGACGGATAACAGTAATCCAATCGCAGCGGCTTGTCCGCACAACATGGCCTGGTCGGGGAATGCACCGGCTAAGGCGACTAACAGGAGGCCCAAGGCGAAGAGGATTACGGGTTGGCGGAGCGTCGGCAGGTAGATGAAAGGCAGAAGCAGTGCAAATGTCGCTCCCGACCAGATCAGCATCAAATTTAACCGACTTACCGTTACCATCTCGAACTGGGCCACCGAGCCCGTGGAGCTGAACAGGTAGCGATTCGTCTCCAGCGAAACGGCGTCTTGAGTCGAGGCACCCAGCAACTCCTCCAGTGCGGGTTGTTCCAGTCTCCCACGGCGTCCCCAGTACCAATCGTCGGCGTACCAAGCCAATTCAGACGTCAGCATCGCCGGAGTCCAAGCCAAGTGTTGATGGCGTGGAAGGACGAGCTGCCAATAGACCCGTTCAATGCGTTCCGCGTCGAGCACGGTCGGCAGGGCGATGTCGCAGCGCGACCCCGTCAACGGATCGCTCCAATACCAGATTTCCAGCGTTGCCGGTCGACCGACGTAAGTCTCACCCAGCGTGATCGTGAGCGACTGATCGGGATTCTCTTCCCAGTCTTCCGGTGACTTTCCATCCAAGAGTATCCGCAGTCCGCCAGATTGGGCCGTCGGCGGAAGCTGAACGCGTAGCATCGGCTGAGCACTGATGATTTGAAAGCAGCTACGATCGCGACGATCCGAGGTCGTCAGCCAAGTTTGCAACCAGGCTTGAGAGATTGTAATGCTCTCGGTGGAACGGAGTTCGACCGTCGAGATGAGGACTTTGGCTTCTGGTAAAACGCGCTCCGCGCGTAATCGCAAATCGGCCTGGTTAGGAGTCGTCGAGGACCCGTTCGGCTGCTTGCTCCACGCATCGTCGGCCAAGGTGACCACGACCGTCTCGTCCGTGGAAATATTCAAGAAGTGGGCGATCAGCTTGGTCGTGGCAGCTTCGACAGGCTGTACTAACGGTATTCGTAGCGCCTCCGCTCCGGTGATGTCTTTCATGGCGAGTGCGTAGC
>JBGTHH010000460.1:0-6122 GCA_041746275.1 Pirellulaceae bacterium
CCTGACTTCAATATCAAATTCAAACGTCATGGCACCGGTTTCGGGCAGCTCAATCGCCTCGAAATCGAAGTCCGGCTCGCTGATGGCCGAGAAATCACAGTCCTCACTGGCCTGAGTCACACTGTCCATCAACAGCGAACCTTTGACCTGTTTGGACATTTGCTCCCGAAAGCGGCTCTCGACCAATTTACGAGGCGCTCGTCCTGGCCGAAATCCAGGCACTTCCGCCTTCGGAGCCAAGTCATCGAACGCATCCTTGAAGTAGCGCTCGATGTCCTCACGTGGAATCGTCACGGTCACGTGACGTTGGCACGTACTGGGTTTGTCGATCTTCACCTCGAGGGAAAGCTTGGGCTTTTCCTGCTCGGGAACCGCTTCAGAGGCCAATTCTGTGTCAGGAGTCGCCATCTAGCTAATAGATCTTTTCTGCTAAGCAACCAGCCGGAGGGGAAAAAAAGAGCGGGTGATGGGATTCGAACCCACGACAACAACGTTGGCAACGTTGTGCTCTGCCAACTGAGCTACACCCGCACTTTACGCCCGTTGTTCAGGTCAACAACGATCGTGTAGTCCCAATTACAATCTCCGGATTATATGGCCCGCGCATTGCCTTGCAAGGGGAGTTCTGGCGCGTTCATCAACAACGGGTTCAGATGGGGCATCGCGTTCAGAACGGGCAACGGGTTCAGAATGGGGTGGGGACGTTTGCATCCTGCCACGGCCCCCGATAGACTGATCGGGTCGGCCAGCAACGCCCGTTTCGTGACCTGTCGAGGAGGGAGGCAGGCTGGAACGAGTTGACTAAACGATACGCAGCAAGAATGGATGTCGCATTATGAAGGCCAAACTCGTCGTCGTCGGGGGCACTACCAGCACGGACGAAGTGCTGCTTCGGTTGCCTGCCATCATTGGACGCGGTCGCAGTGCCCAGGTGACCATTCCCCATGCCTTGGTGAGCAGGCAGCACTGCGAAATCTCGGAAGCCGATGGACAACTGCTCGTGCGTGATCTGGACTCGCTCAACGGAACGTATGTCGGCGACGAACGGATCAAAGAAGCTATTCTCATGCCGGGTGCTTTGTTAACGGTTGGCACGGTCACCTTTCGAGCCATCTATGAAATCGGTGACGGTGGGTCGGACTTCGAGAGCGATTCGAGCCAAAATGCCTTGGATGAGTTCGACTTATCCGACGAGCTCCATTCGGGTCAGTCCACGGTCCACGCCCCCGGCAAGACCGAACTTGATCGAACTCCAGCGCGCGAGCGGCCGCCCAACACCTCGTCGCCAAATCCCACCAAAGGCCCCGCCCCCAACAGTTCCGATGCATCGCCTGGAGATCCGGCGCTCGATGCCTTCCTTCAAAACATGGACTAAGTCGTTGATCAATCTTCGGACTACGGGCCAGACCGCGCTTCAACTTTCGCTCCACACTGTTCTCTTCGCGTTCTTGGCGACTGCCACCTTCCAACACTCCGCCGATGCGGAACCGCCGGCCGCCGCCAAGGCCAAGGCCAAGGACGAAGCAGGCTCGCCTCCCCAGCAGGATCGGCCCCCCGCCAATCGCTTGGCGCGCGAGACGAGCCCCTACCTGCTGCTGCACGCTCACAATCCCGTTGACTGGTATCCCTGGGGTGACGAGGCGTTTGCCAAGGCGCGTGCGGAAGGCAAGGTCGTCTTTTTGTCGGTCGGCTATTCGAGCTGCCATTGGTGTCATGTCATGGAACGCGAATCGTTCGTCGACGAGGAGATCGCCGCGTTCCTGAACAAACACTTCGTCTGCATCAAGGTTGATCGCGAGGAGCGTCTGGATGTCGATTCGATCTACATGACGGCCGTCCAGATCTATAACCAAGTCACAGGCAGTGGTCGCGGTGGTGGTTGGCCCATGACGGTCTTCATGACGCCCGAGGCCCAGCCTTTTTTCGGTGGAACGTATTTCCCGGCTCGCGACGGTGATCGCGG
Organism: Pirellulaceae bacterium; assembly: GCA_041746275.1. Taxonomy (GTDB): domain Bacteria; phylum Planctomycetota; class Planctomycetia; order Pirellulales; family Pirellulaceae. Next base: position 1,964 of record JBGTHH010000460.1, read on the forward strand.
ACCCACAACGGGCTTCCTCACGCTGCTGAAACGTGTTCAGGAATTCTGGAGCACTCAGCGAGAAGCCATCGAACGCGACGCTCAAGCCATCACGAAACTCGTTCAGACCGAGCTCAATCAACGTCGCCCGATCGCGATCACCGAATTGAAGTCCGATCTGCTGGACGCAACCTTAGAGGGACTGGCCGAGCGATACGATCCCGATTTCGGCGGCTTTGGGTACAATCCCGCGAATCCGTTGGTTTCCAAATTTCCCGAGCCGCCCAATCTGGATTTTCTGATTCATCGCTTGCGAAGCAAACAGCTCGACGCCGAGCAGCAAGCCACCGCCACGAAGCTGCTCGTGGGCACTCTCGAACGCATGGCCATGGGCGGGATTCGCGACCACCTGGGAGGCGGCTTTCACCGCTACAGTGTCGATCGTTTCTGGCGTATACCTCACTTTGAAAAGATGCTGTACGACAACGGCCAACTCGCATCGCTCTATACCGAAGCCTATCTGCTCACGGGCCGCGGAGATTTCCAGCGAGTGGTTCACGAAATCCTGGCATTTGTATCGCGCGAGATGACCGATGCCGGGGGTGCCTTCGTCGCGGCATTGGACGCCGAGTCAGAAGGAGAGGAAGGCAAGTTTTATCGCTGGGAGAAAGCGGATGTCGAGAAACTGCTCGCTCCAGGCGACTTTCAACTCTTCGCGGAAGTATATGGCCTCGACGCCGATCCAAATTTTGAAGAAGAGTATTACGTGCCGCAGTTGCGGGACAATTTGGCCTCGATCGCCGACACCCAAAACATAACGGAAGCTGAATTGGAGAGCCGCTTGGCACCGCTCCGCGCCCAGTTGCTCGACGTCCGCAATCAACGCCCACGCCCACTGACCGATACCAAGATCTTGACCAGTTGGAATGGGTTGATGATCCGCGGCTTCGCCGATGCCGGACGGGGCTTGAAGAACGAGTCGTATCTCCGTTCCGCCGAACGAGCCGCGAACTTTGTGCTGACCGAATTGAGAACCGACGACGGTCGTTTGCGCCGCTCCTATGGGCAGGGCAAAGCGACGCTGAATGCCTATCTCGATGACTACGCATTTCTGGTCGATGGCTTGATCGCATTGCACCGCGCCACGGGCGATCCAAGTTGGCTGACCGCTGCCGATGAGCTGACAGCCAAGCAGATCGAGCTATTCTGGGATCAGCAGCAGGGTGGGTTTTTCTTCACCTCCGAGGATCACGAATCGCTGTTAGCACGTGGACGCGATCCGGTGGATGGCGTCGAGCCGTCCGGCAATTCGGTTTCGGCCGGTAACCTCATGTATCTCGCGCAGGCCCTGGATCGCCCCGAGTATCTGGATCGAGCCAAGCTCACCATTCAATCCGCTTCGGGCTTACTGCAAGCCTCGCCCTCCGCAGCGCCGCGACTAATGACCGCGTTTGCCGATTGGCTCGACGCCACGCGAAAAGCCGCTCCCTGAGCTCGGCCCGTGCTCACAGCGAACGTAGGAACGACAGCAAATCCGACAGCTCGATCGCTGAGAGCTCACGTTCGAGTTGATGCTGGAATTCGACGAACACGGCTTCCAGCGAAGCCGCTCGATTATCGTGAAAATAGGGGCCTCGCTGGCCAACGCCCAATAATGTCGGCGGATTGAACTTGCGATTACCTTGCTTGTCATCCAAGCCAACGTCATAGGTATCAGGTGTGGTATACACCGGAGGTTTGTGGCAACCGACACATTCCAAGGCTTCAAACAACTGCCTCCCACGCACGACCGCTTCGTGATCTTGCACCCCACGTGCAACATCGATGGATGGCGGTGGCGTGAGCGACTCGACATAGGCCGCCAGCGCCTCCAGTTGTTCCGCTGTCGGCGGTTCATCCGTCTGCATCGTATGCGTGAGCGATTTTTCGATCTGAGCTTCGAGCGTCGCGGCGGTGCCAGCCCAGGCGAAGGGAGCTGTCGAAACGCTGCCTAACAACGACAAGACGCGTTTGGGAGCCCCAAAGGATGCGTCGCTGAAGTTGTCGTTCAACAAGCCATTGGAATGACCGTCCGTGTGACAACTGTGACAGCTCATCCAACTATCGTGCGACAAACTGGCGTCGTAGAACAGCAGCTCGCCTCTCTCCGCCAGAGTCAGCTCGCGTTGGGTCCCTAGCGAGATGCTGGCCACGGTTTCGCGTTGCGCCACGTCCACGATGGCAATCGAGTCATCAAAGGTATTCGCCACGAAGATACGCGCCGCCGCGCGGTCCGCCTCCAAAGCCGTAGGACGCTGACCGACGACGATCCGATTCAGGCTAAAGTCTTCTTCCTTTCCAATGGCGATCTCCCCAACGCCGCCGAGCGCCACGACGACACTTCCTCGCGCGGTCACGACGATTCCCGCAGGATCGCCCGTCGCGCTGCCAGCTTGCCCCAACGGATGCATGTGCGCGCCGTCGTACAAGTCGCTCTCGGCCTGAAGCACCGCGTCGAGCCGCAGCCACCGCAGGTCATTCGACATCAACAATCCCCAATGGACATCGTTGCGCACGGTGTGTGCCAATTCGTTGAGCATCTGATGCGCGACGATCAGCATTTCGCCGTTCGCGCTGACTCCCATCCCGCGAATGTTGTGCCCGGGAAACTCGCGCACATGCTGTAATTGAGCCGTGGCCATGTCGACGATCGCGATGCGTCCACCAAACGCATCGGCCACGATCAGTTGCGTGTCTCCCTTGACGAGCAATTGCGAACGCGGCGCAAAGGGCAGGTCCACGACGTGCGTGATTCGCGCCGGGCTCTCCGTTCCCATCGCCAATTCGACAAAGCTTAGTCGCCGCGACCAAAGTGACGCGACAATCGCTCGTTGTCCGTCCTGGCTGATTGCCACGCTCACCGGATAAGGGCTGACCTTGATCCGCTGGGTGATCGATAGTCGAGCCCCGTCGATCGTGATCAGCACCAATTCGTGCGTCGCTTCGTCCGTCGCGACCAGCCGTTGCTGTTGCTCCACCAACCGCATATCGGAAAGCTGCGTCGCGACCGACATTTCGTGAACCACCGCTTGACGGGATAAATCGATGACGGAGACTGTGCCGGTCAGCCGGTTTCCCACGTAGAGCCATTGTTCGTCATCGGACAACGCCAAGGCAGTCGGGCGACGCAGTCGCGGTTCGGGTTCAATGTCTTTCGCGCTCAGATCACGTGGACCGGACATCGTGCTGATGCCTACTGCGAGCGAAGTAACCAACAGGATTCTCAACGACCAAGACGGCATGGTGAACCTCGGCGGGGCAACTCGGCAGGAAACGGAGGAAAGCGGCGTACCAGTGACTGCGCCCCAGTTTGACAGATCGTTTCCCCGCGAACAAGAGAAACCGGAGCCTAGACGGCAGGCCAGGAAGCGGTACACTCAATCGCAAAACTCGCCTCGCCGTTGCGGCGGCGCGACTCTCGAACAGAAACTTTGAGGACTACTCCGCCTGTGACTACCGGCTCCGAACTGGAAATTGTGCGCGAAGACTTTCCGCGCGGCCCCTTTCGGGCTGCGATCTTCGACTTCGATGGCACGCTGTCGTTGCTCCGCCGAAACTGGCAGGATGTCATGATTCCGATGATGGTCGAAATCCTGGCGGACACCGGTACGGGGGAATCCCGCGACGCCTTGCATCGCTGCGTCGACGACTTTGTGATGCGTTTGAATGGTCGGCAAACTATCTACCAGATGATTCAACTGGCCGACGAAGTCACTAAGCGCGGTGGCCAGCCGCTCGACCCGCTCGCCTACAAGCACCAATATCACGATCGGCTTTGGCAACAGGTGGGCGAGCGAGTCGATTCGGTGCGACGTGGCGATGTGCCAGCCGATGAGCTGACCGTTCCCGGCGCTCGACAGTTATTAACGCATCTTCAGCAGCAAGGCATGGCGCTCTATTTGGCATCGGGAACTGACGTGAACTACGTCCGTGAAGAAGTCGCAGTCCTGGGGCTCGATCAGTTCTTCGGCGAGCACATCTACGGTGCCATCGACGATTACAAGAACTTCTCCAAAGCCATGATCATCGCGCGGATGATTCAAGAGGCGGGCTTCCAAGGGAATGAGATCGTCGGCTTCGGTGATGGCTTCGTCGAAATCGAAGAAGTCAAGAAAGTCGGCGGTTTGGCGATCGGCGTGGC
>JBGTHH010000461.1:0-3165 GCA_041746275.1 Pirellulaceae bacterium
GAGTCGACCTATGGTGACAGCCTGAAGCAAAACGCCGTCTCGCTTCGAACTTACGACCGAAATACCAAACCCATCACGCGAATGGCCGCATAAACCAGCGCCGTGGCGAGACTACACCCTGCCCACGCGAGCTCATATGCCAACTGCGTTCTGGGATCTTGATTGCCACGCTTAGTGATGTACGGACGGGCCACGAGTTCGTCTGGAATGCCGAGTATTGTAATTACCTTTTCGGCGATTTCTTCTGCGATACCTGACCCCCCGAGGGCTTTAATAGCCTCGACAGTCGGCCCCATGAGTTCGTTCCGATGGGGAATCCTCTCCATGTTATGGCCGCACTTTCTGAAAGACCCTAAAGTGAAGATGACGGCAGTCACCAATCAGTATTTGCAGATCGTAATGCCGCTCTACCGTGTGCGTCTGTGGTCGCTTTTTTGTCTGCGTCATGCGGGACTCCATTCGCTGTCTCGTTCAAGACGTACCTTAACGGATACGACACCGCTTTTGGAGTAGTCTTGCCAAGAAAAAGGCAGACCTGAGACGAACGTGCGGGTTGATCTCACTTGAGACCAAGCTCTGACCAATGCATCTGTTATCAACAATCGGGTCCGGGGCCGCAGCAGGTTTCGCCGGGTAACGACGTTCCCTGGTACGCGATGCCTTTGGTCTCTCGCGGGTCGCGCACCATCGGGCGTGCGCAATCGAAGGGGATCGCTTCCTCGGGCGACACCGGTTGATACGGAGGCACTGGAATTAAATCTTCCGCGTAGGGCGCGCTCGTGTACAGTCGAAACGTCTTCTCGCAGACCGCCGCGCGCTCGCCGCGTCGCAAGACGTGTCCATCATCGTCCGTCACACTTCGCCAAGGTCCGCGATAGATCACCGCCTGACGATGATCCAGGCAAGGCCCCGCTTTACCTTTGTATGCTCGAACGGTCAGGCTACGGAACTCGATCCCTTCCACGGTCGCCCACGGCTCGGTCTGCCGTTCGAGGATCTCGATGCCGTGGAACCCGGCCCGCTCGAACGCTTCGAGAAGCTTGTGCTCGACGAACGCCCCGCTGATGCAGCCGCTCCATAATTCGGGATCGTTCCTCAGGTGGTCGGGCACGACTTCATCGCAAACGATGTCGCTGATCACCGCGCGGCCGCCTCGCTTCAGCACGCGAAAAATCTCCGCGAACAATTCATCGCGGGCCGCGGGTGTGACCAGATTCAGCACGCAATTCGAGAGCACGACGTCGACCGAATCGGATGCAATCATCGGCTGGTCGACGCGCATCGACTGCGCCAATGTTTCGGCTGCCGTCCAGGACGCGAGATCGTGGATCGGATGCGTCCGCAGATGTTGCTCGAAGCGATCAAGGTCCAGGGCCAGATCCTGAATACGGCCTTTGAAGAATGTGACGTTATCCCAACCGATGCGCTGAGTGATCTCGGGCTGATACCGGCGAGCCAAAGCCAGCATGTCGTCGTTCATATCGACGCCCCAGACACGTCCATTCGCTCCGACAATCTGTGACGCAATGTAACAGATCTTGCCCCCTCCCGATCCCAGATCCAGTACCGTCTCGCCGACGCCGACATGCCGCGATGGATCGCCGCAACCGTAGTCGCGATCGATCAACTCCTGGGGGAGAACGCGCAAGTAGTCCGCGTTGTACTCGACGCTGCAGCACAACGCGGGGTGATGTTCCTGGGAGGCCGCGGAATACCGCTGACTGACGGCTTGCTCGACGTTCAATCCCGACGACACGGTACCCTTTAACTGGACAAGGCTCATCCGACCAATCCTTCAATACAATACGGTTCACATGGCGACAACCACGTTACGGCCCCTTCTGGTTCCGTCGAGGTATGATAGCGAGCATTGGGGTGGGTGGCGAGATGGACGTTGACTGGAGTTCACGAAGCGACCGGTTGTCAGGCTGCCGACGGGCCATCAGAATGGCGGTTTGTTCCACCCGACACGGCATTGTTTCAGCAGACACCTAGGTATCCGTATGATTCACGTAATCGCCACAATCGAGGTCGCCGCCGGGCGACGTTCCGAGTTCCTTGAGGCCTTTCAAGCCAACGTGCCCTTGGTGCTCGCCGAAGAGGGGTGTCTCGAATACGTTCCCACCATCGATATGGAGAAGCACCTCGCGGCACAACCGGAACCTCGGCCCGATAGCGTCACGGTGGTGGAGAAGTGGTCGAGCCTGGAAACGCTGCAAGCACATCTCGTGGCACCTCACATGGTGGCCTTTCGCGAGCGAGTACACGGGATTGCGCTGGGGACGAAGCTTCAGATCCTGCAGCCAGCAGGAGCATGATGAAGTATCCGTTAGCCAAGGAGAACCGCTGCCCGTGCGAGAAGTCGTTGGACAACTAGCTGAAGCCGTGCGGAACGGACATCCGGTCGCCTATTGCCGATTGGTCGAGACGCGTGGCTCGACGCCGCAAAAGGCCGGTGCCATGATGCTCGTCTATCCCGATGGCTCACAAGCCGGAACTTTGGGAGGCGGGTGCGTGGAGGCGGAAGTGAAACGCCGCGCTTTGGCGGTGCTGCACGATGGGAAGGCCGAAGTCGCCACGTTCCAACTCGATAGCGATTATGGCTGGGACGATGGCTTGATTTGTGGCGGACGGATGCAGATTCTCATCGAGCCACTACGGGACCGTCACGCACATGATTACTTCCTGAGACTGGCCGAGTTGATCGAGCAGGGCCAGGGTGTGACGGAGGCGATTGTCTTTGATGGCTCGGCACTGGGTCTGCCAATCCCGTCAAGCTATCTCTTCGATGCCAACGACCAGTTGATGGCGACCTTGTATGCCGCCAGCGAGTCGCGTGCTCCCAGCGAGGTCCTGGAACACTTGCGTCCGTTGGCCACACGTCCGCGTCCCTATGCGAGCCAGGGGATCGGCTACCTTCCCACACAGGCTCGTTGTCGCCTCGTGATTGTGGGAGGCGGACATGTCGGAATGGCTGTGGGGAATCTGGCCGCTGACCTGGAATTCGACCTCTGGATCGTCGACGATCGAGCGGAATTCGTAAGTGAAACACGCTTTCCCCGCGCCGAACAACGGATTGTGGGATCGATCGAGGAAGTCTTGCCCCAGCTCGAGATCACCTCCGACACCTACTGTCTAATTGTGACGCGCGGCCATCATCATGAC
>JBGTHH010000462.1:0-17058 GCA_041746275.1 Pirellulaceae bacterium
CTACGAAGCTTTGGCGACGAACGGCAACTCTGTAACTTGGTTAGTTAGCCCTATTGAAATATCAATTTGAACTCCTGAAAATCTCTCCATAACACAACGCCCGATTGCCAGTGACTTTGCGCCCTGGAGAGACTACACCCCTTGTTGCACCCAATGCGTCGATCTTTTCGCAAAAAGTCGTTGCGATCCATTTATCCGCAGTCGCGTGGCTGACAAAGACCTGATACTTCGGTTTCGTGTGGGATTTCCCTTTCACTATCTTGACTGCTCGTGCCATCTTCAACTTCTTTGTCCTACGGATTCTCGCTATCCCTGCGAGTACGGTTGCTTCAACTGGTAGTCAGGATGAGTTGCCAGATAGGCGGCGACGCGTTCCGCATCCTGGATCGATCGGGCGATAAACGTCACTGCTGCGCTCAATCGGTCATCGGGCGCGGCGCAGCTCAGTCGGAGGAAGCCAGCTCCCGCATCCCCAAAGCACTCGCCTCCCAAACAGGCGACACCTTGGCGATCGTCGGCACCTTCCAGCAAGTACATGGCGAGTCCGTGCGATGTGAGCTGGAGTCGATTGCACACTTCCGTCACCAAGGGAAAGGCATAGAAACTTCCTCCCGGCATGAGGCAGGTGCATCCCGGCACGCGGTTCAATTCCTCTACCAAACGCCGGACCTTGTGTTCGAAATCCCGCATCTGCTGATCGCGTTCCCCACGCGCCTCGCGCAGCGCGGCGACACCCGCCATCTGCGTGAACGGCGGCACGCAGGAAAGCGCCGAGTTGGTGAGCTTGCCAAGCATGGCAATGATCGATGGACTGCTAACGGCGAAGCCCAGCCGCCAACCGCTCATGCTGAACGATTTGCTAAACGTATAGGCGGCCACCGTCTGCTCGATCATGTCGGGCTGAGCCAATAGGGAATGATGCTTCCCCTGCCACACCATGCGATCGTAGGGTTCGTCGCTGAAGACCGCGATGTCGCGCCCGCGCAGCAAGTGGGCGAGCTCGACCAGATCTTCGACGAGCGCCACGCCGCCCGTCGGATTATGCGGACTGTTGAGAAAAATCGCTTTCGGATGCGTCGCTTCCGCGAGGAACCGCTGGACATCGTCCAAGTTCGGCCGAAAGTCGTGCGATTGTTTCAGCGCGGAGAGACACATGGTCGCGCCGCGCCGCGCGATGTTGGGCGGATATGTTGGAAAGTGGGGGCTGAACACCAACACACTATCGCCGGGTTCGAGAAACGCTTCGCAGAAGAGCTGCTCAAAATTCTTCGCGCCCGGTCCCGCCACAATGTGGTCGGCCGTGACCGAAAGACCATACTCGTCGTTGACATACTCGGCGGCCGCTTGGCGAAACTCGGGGATGCCGAGCGACGGACCGTAATGCGTGTGCCCGTCACGAATCGCCTGGATGCCGGCCTCCACGGCGACGGCCGGTGTGGGGAAGGGGCTGTCGCCGATTTCCAGTTCGATGACGTCCTTGCCTGCGGCCATCAACCGTTTGGCAATCGCCAGCACGGTAAAGGCCGTCTCGGCGGTTACGGAACTCGCAAAGCTACTAAAGGATGCAGGCATGACAGCGGTGGTTCCTGGGCAACGACTCGATCGGGGCTGTGTCCGAAAAGGGGACTGACCCTCGGACAGGCTCTTACGGCTTGAACGCGGCATCCGTCGCATCGCCACCCGATTTCAGATAAGCCAACAAATCGAGGATCTCCTCCTGATTGAACGTATCGAGCAAGCCGCGCGGCATCATCGACACGGGCGAGGGCTGCATCTCTTCGATGTCGCCGCGTTTAACGTTCGTGAAGCTACCAGGCTCCAACATGTTGGTGATGACCATCAGTTGATCGCCATTGAGGTTCGCGACTTTGCCGACGACGGTCTGGCCGTTGGTTTTGACGAAGACCGTGGCTTGGTACTGATCCGAGATCACCTTGTCGGGATCGATTAGCGATTCCAGCAGGTACTGCGTGTTGAAGCGTTTGCCCACGCCCGTCAGATCGGGTCCGATGATGCCTCCCTCGCCTCGAAAGCGATGGCACTTGAAACAGGCCGCGGCGCCGAACAACTCGCGTCCCCGCGCGAAGTTACGATCTTGAGCCTGTTCGGCGTCTGCCAGCAGCTCGCTGACCTTCCACTCCTGCACCAAGGGACGTTGAGCCACGGCCGGGCTGGGTGTCGATGGTTCGATCTTGGCGTTCAAGATGTCGGCCAATCCGGCCTTCTGTTTCTCGTCGAGTCGATCGAGGGCTTCCTGTCGAATATTGGTGAGGAACCCCGAGAACGAATGCCCGCCGCGAAAACCTCCCGTGGTATTAAACCAAGTGAAGTATTCGCGAAGCTGTTCGGGCGTCCAGCCGGACTTGAGCGCCCGCAAGACGAACGCGTAGTGGATTTGGTCTTCCTGGGTTTGCGACGAGTTGAGCAGGGCGAGCGTGCGACCTGCTACTTGAGGCGCTTCGAGATAAGTGAGCAGCGTGGCCAATTCGTGATTGAGCAAGCGACTTTGTGCGGGAAACTTGTCGTTGAATCGAGCGACGACGGCCTCTCGCGCCGCCGGACTCGGCTGGCCCAGGCGCGCGAACGCCAAGCCATATGCGCGCAACAGCGCTAACTGTTCCGCTTCAGCCAGCTCATTCCAATTCACGCGACTCAACGCTTCGAGCAGCTTGGGTTGCACCGATGTTTCGCCACAACGCGCGAGGGCGATCAGTGCCGTGATCGATGCCAACGGGTCTGGCTCGGCCAAGGCTTTGTCTTGCCACTGGGCCACCGGTTGGTGTTCGATCGCGATGCGCGCCGCATAACGAGTAAAGCGATCGGGATGGGACAGGTGCGGCCAAGCCTGTTCGATGGCGGCGGGATTAACGCTGCCGTGCAGGGCTTCGAGGCTTTCGCGAAGCTGGCGCGAGGTGGCTTGCGTCGCATCCTTACCACTTGTTACCTCAGTGGGTTCGTTGCCCTGATACGTCACCCGATAGAGCGCGGATTGAGTCCGGCGACCACCGATGGTGAAGTACAAGGCTCCATCGTGAGGATTCACGACGAGATCGGTCAAGGGTAACGGCGAGGCGGTGATGAACTGTTCGAACGACCCGGTGTAGGTCGAGCCTTCTGGTTCGAGATGCACGGCGTACAACACGCCGTAGCTCCAGTCGCAAATGAACAGGGCTTGTTGGTACTTGGCGGGAAACTTCGCACCCGTGCCGAAAGTGATGCCGGTGGGTGATCCCGGACCGATATCGACTGCGGCGGGGAGGCTGTCGGGATAGTAAGCGGGCCATTTACCCGTTCCCGATCGCCAGCCGAATTCGCTGCCACTGGTCACATGACACACGCGCGTGGGGCGATACCAAGGCGAACCGATGTCCCACTCCATATCGGCGTCGTAGGTGAACAGCTCCCCATCGGCATTGAACGCGATGTCGAATTGGTTGCGAAAGCCGGCTCCGATCAATTCAAAGTTTTTGCCATCAGGATCGGTGCGACAGACCCAGCCTCCGGGAGCCATGATGCCGACCGCGTGGCCTCCAGCGTCCCACATCCGCGGCAGCAGATGATCTTCCTGCCAGTTCCGGGGTAGACGCGACGCCTCCGGGTTTGGCAACTTGGTGTGATTGCCGGCACAGACGTAGAGCGACTTTCCATCGGGGCTCAGTACGATCGCGTGTGGACCATGCTCGCCGCCGCCTTCGATCTTGCGCAGCAACTTGACTTCGTCGTACTGATCGTCGCCATTGGTGTCGCGCACGCGATACAAGCCACTCCCCTCGGCGGCCTTGCCATTGACCATGACATAGAGACTATCGAAGGCATACAGCAGCCCTTGGGCTTCGCCGATATTGATCGTCAGTTTCTCGACGCGCGTCGAGTCCGCGTCGCTGCCGGGCGTGACACGATACAGGCTGCCGTACTGATCCGAGACGATCAACCGGCCCTGGGGATCGGTGGTCATGTTGACCCAACTGCCTTGCTGATCGGCCGGGACCGTGTGGAGTAGTTCAACTCGAAAACCTTCCGCGACACTTATCCGTTGGACGGGCGTCGCCAGCGGCTCGGCGGCAGTAAGGCGGACAAGTGGTAGCGAGGCTAGGCAGCAGATGGATAACCGCAAGACAGCGACAAAGGTGCAACGCATCCAAGAGATCTCCGGGAATGGCAAGGTCTGTGTGTGGTTCAACGAGGCTTGGGGGAAGTTTTAGCGGTTCTCAGTATAGACCGGCGTAGGGCAGTTTGCACGGCAACCGCCGGACGGGCGATCGAATCCGCGAGTCGTTTCAGCGGCTCACTCGCGACCGTCGCAGATGGCGCGCAAGGCCGGTTCCAGTTCGGGCTGTTCAAACTGGAAGCCCGAGTCGCGCAAGGCATTCGGGACGACATGCGCGCTGCTGAGCAACAAGTCATCGGCCATTTGTCCCAACGCCAGTCGCGCGGCGAAGGCCGGCATGGGGAAGATTGTCGGTCGGTTCAGGACGCGACCCAGGGACTTCGTGAACTCGCGATTGGTGACCGCCTGCGGCGCGACGCCGTTGACGGCTCCTTGAAGGCTCTCGCATTCGATCGCATGCACCAGCGCCCGCACCAGATCGTGCAACGAGATCCAACTCCAAAACTGCCGGCCTGAACCCACGATGCCTCCGACACCAAGCCGAAACGGCAGCAGCATCTTGGACAATGCTCCCCCGTGACGGCTCAAGACGATCCCGATGCGCAACTTCACGACGCGAATACCGGACTCGCTCGCCGGCTGGGTCGCCTCTTCCCACGCCGTGCAGACGTCGGGCAAGAAGCCTGTGCCGGCTGGCGATTGTTCGGTGCAGACCTCTTCGCCGCGATCGCCGTAGTAGCCGATGGCCGAGGCGCTGACGAGGACGCGAGGTTTGTGATTGAGTCGAGCCAACGTTCGTGCGAGTAATTGTGTGCCGTCGACGCGACTGGCGAGAATTCGGGCCTTCTTTGCCGCAGTCCAGCGACCATCGGCAATACTCTCGCCCGCGAGATGGACGACAGCGTCGACGCCCTCCAACTTCTCGTGCTCGATTTCACCGTTTGCGAGATCCCAACCGATCTCGTCATCCTCGGGAATCCCCCGCACCAAGCACTGCACGACATGCCCTGCTTGTTCGAGCCGGAAAACCAACGCCGATCCGACAAGTCCGCTCGATCCGCTGATAGCAATTCGCATCGTAACCTCTGTTGCGCGAAAGTACGGGCACCTGGGTATGGTAACCGATCGAGCCCGTCGTGGCGATGCTTTTCATGTTGTCGGCCAAACAAACAAGCCGCCCCCGAGATCGAGGACGGCTTGTCGTGAACAGTACACTCGTGAAGGTTCGCGATCCGATTTATCCGATTTAGAAGGGGTCGCGGTTCTGGTTATTTCTGAATTTGGCGGCCTGGCCAATCAGTTGCAAGACTCCTTCTTCCACGGAGAGGCGATACGACATGCCTTGCTCGATGGGCGTGGCGGTAATGGCGACGTGGTCCTTGCCCTGGCCGTTGGCCAGTGAATTGGCCAGCGCTGCCACCATCGGATCATCATCCACCGAGGCCGCAAAGGCCAGGATGGGCTGGAGGGCGAAATGCAAGTTCATGGGCAACGCGTTACCGTTGGCGGCACCCACCGAGGTGTCGATGATCTGTTTCAGTAACTGCATCGAATCGTCACCGAAACCGATGTAGAAACTTTTTGGGCCCGTGCCGATCACCATCACGATTTTGTCGCCTAACACCTTGCGGGCGTCGGCTTCCTGCTCGGGAATGGGTGCGGTGAGCGTGTGTAAGGCGACCTCGCCGTGTTGGGCCACATCGAACTTAATTTCGACATCCGGATTGTCCTTGGTTTTGCGAGCCAACTCGACCATACGCTTCAAGTTCGCCTCGACGGACTTGCCGTCTGCCAAGTAGCCACCCGCCACGAAGTTGATCTTTTGAGGAGCCAGCATCAGCGTCGCGCCGCCGTTCAATTTGCCCGACTCCACGGTTTGCTGCAGCACATCCATCAACGAACCGACAATCTCCTTGGCCTGGGCCCGCGCCTCAGCCGAGGGCAGTTCGTTGTCTTTGTCGATTTGTTGCAGCGTTTTTTCACGAACCATCACCAGACCTTTGACGATCTGGTTGATATCGCTCTTGGTGACCGCGGCGGTGAAGTGGAACGTGGTCGCGGCGTCGGGAGCGAGGAAACCGGAAAAGTCACTGGTCAATTTCGCCGTGGAGTTCACTTGCGCGGCGAGCTCCGTATTGGGCAGCGCGGTCACGCTGAAATCGACAAAGGTTTGGCTGGCTTCTCTATCGGTACCCCAGCCCACGGTGACTTGGTCGGCCTCCTTGATAAAGCTTGCGATCTTGTCGACGGCATTACTGCCGATCTCCCGCTGTGCGCGGCGCTTTTCCAAATCGGCCTCATTGGCCAACTGCCGCTCGAAGCCTTCCTTGATCTCCGACAGAGCCATCTGCCGAAGTTCCATCGGCACACTTTGCACGTTCGCCCTCACAGCGATGTCATACTGGTCGTTCATGCCTTCCAGCAGTTGCTGGGGATCATCTGGTAACTGGCCCAAGTTGCCGAGCGTATCGCTAGCGAAGAGCCAACCATTCTGCTCCTTGAAGTAGATCGCTCGCTGCGCCGACAACTTCCTAACTCCGTTGGGCAGTTCCTCGACCTCACCCAAAAACTCTTCGACCTTCGCCACGACGGCGTCGAAGTTGGAGACGGGCAAAAACAACACGCCAGTCGGCTGCGGCGTGAAGGTGATATAGACGCCGGACGGTCGCTTGCTGTCGAGTCCCTCGATGTATTGACCGGACATGAGCGTGATCAGCGCGCCCACTTCGGGTGAACCCGCGGTACGTGTCACATACCCCACATCGCTGAGCAGCTTATCGATGTTCGTGACGGATACCACCACGGCCGGTTTCTGCGCGATCTGCGCCACAACAGCCGTCGCGGGAGTCACCAGCAACAACCCCAAGACGATCTTCAGAAGGTAAGGAAGGAAGCTTTTCACGATGGTTTACTCCTGTCGTCGGAAATGGTAAGTCGGCGGCGTAAACAGCTCGGCCGATAATACCTAAAGGAAGCCCAGCTAAGTTTCGTCGTGCGCGGGACTGACCGAAGTGTATCAATCGACGAGCGCCAACGGAACGGCCTTGCCCTGAACGCAACCGCGCGGCACCATGCCACACAGCGAAGGCTGGAGTTTACAAGTGGAGAGACTCAGTGCGATCGGCGGGATAGTCCGAGAAACGCTATCGTTCGCGATAAACGATGCGACCTTTGGCCAGATCATAGGGAGAGAGTTCGACTCGGACTTTGTCGCCCGGGACGATACGGATGAAGTTCTTGCGCATTTTCCCAGCCACATGTGCCAGCACCAAGTTTCCCGTGTCCAATTGAACGCGGAATCGAGTGTTGGCCAGGGCTTGGGTCACCGTACCTTCGACTTCTAACGCTTCTTCTCGTGTCATGCAGACCTCCAAGCGGGACGAAAATATCAACAATTCAGAACCGTATGGTACTTGCGTTTCTCTACTTACGTCAATAGAGCGGAGCTGGATTCATGAACGGATACCCGCCAGACCGGCCGCCAAGTGCTCCAACACGAACTCGACGGACTCCAATCCGATCGACAATCGAATGGTTCCTCCGGTGATGCCCAGCGCCATGCGCTGGGACGATGACAAGCTGCGATGGCTGGTCGATTCGGGATGACTTAAGGTCGTAGACGCCTCCCCCAACGACGGGCAAAACGCGATCGCTGGAGCAGCGGCAATGAACGCATCGGCCGCTGCTCGCCCCCCCCGCAGATGAAAGCTCACGATCGAACCAAAGCGGCCACCAAACTGCTGTGTGGCCAGAGTGTGTTGAGAATGACCTGCGAGACCGGGGTACAGCACCCGCTCGACCTGCGGCGAAGTTTCCAGGAACTCCGCGGCTTTCTGTGCGGTCGAGCAGGCACGTTCGACGCGCAGATGCATCGTGACCAGACCGCGTAGCGCCAGCCAGGCATCAAACGGACTGCTCGCTAAGCCCCAGACCGAACAGACCAACGGCACGCGCTGCCAGTCGCTCGCCCGACCGCAGAGCAGGCCCAGCATCACATCGCTGTGACCGTTCATCATCTTGCTGACGCTTTCGAGAACAAAATCGGCACCGAGTTCGATCGGGCGACAGAGCACGGGCGTGGCGAACGTATTATCAACCAGTAGCTTGGCTCCTTGCGCGTGTGCCAATTCCGCCAGCGCCGTGATATCCGCGACATGCAGGCAGGGATTACTAATCGACTCGACCACAATCAGCTTGGTCGCGTGGGTCATCGCTTGACGCGTGGACGCGAGATCACATGTATCGACGGTTGTGCAGGAAATCCCCCAGCGATCCAGTTCCTGCGTCAGCAACATCAGACTTCGACCGTAAAGTTGGTTGCCCACCACAAGGTGATCGCCTGGGGCAAGCTGAGACAGCATCGCGGCCGCGAGTGCCGCCATCCCTGACGAAGTGATGACGGCTTGTTCCGCTCCGTGCAACTCCAGAACCTTGTCCACCAGCGCCGCGGCGTTGGGATGATGTTCTCGTTGGTAGACATACCCGGCCTGTTCCCCCGACAGCAACTGCTCGGCCTGATCCGTGTCGTTGCAAATCCATACGGACGTCGGGTAGATTGCCGATGCCATTGGCTGCGTCGTCAGTAACACCGGCTTATCGGGTCGGGGACAGATGTCGTCGGGCTTCGGCGTTTGGGAAGTTTTCTTACTCATGGCCCGCCCAGTATCGCACATGACCGCCCCCGCCCCAAGCCGCCAGCTCACGCTGCTCGATTCGATCTCCATCATCGCCGGGATCGTGATTGGCGCGGGGATTTACGAGACGTCGCCAAGCATCGCGGGGAATGTATCGAGCCTTCCCGAGTTGGCAACCGTTTGGATCCTCGGCGGTTTGATCTCGTTGGCGGGTGCGTTGTGTTATGTCGAATTAGCGACGGCGTATCCCAATGAAGGTGGCGACTACGTTTATCTGACGCGAGCTTACGGCCGACATGTCGGCTTTCTCTTCGCGTGGGCCGAATTTTGGATTGTCCGTCCGGGCAGCGTGGGCATGATGAGCTATGTCTTCGCCCGCTTCGCCCATCAACTGCTGCAAGGGACGCCATTCACCACGGGTGACCGAGGCCGCGATTTCGTGATCTTGGCGGCCAGTACGATCGTGGCCATCACTTCCGTCAACTTGCTGGGTGTGCGTTCGGGCAAGTTCGCTCAGAATCTACTGACGTTTGTGAAGATCGCGGGGTTGTTGTTGATCTTCGCCGTCGCGCTGGCGACGCCAACGCAAGCAGCGGCGAGTTTGCCGGAGGCCTCGGCACCTTCGTCCGATTTTCGTCTGGCACTGATCTTGGTGCTGTTCACGTATGGCGGTTGGAATGACCTGTGTTATGTCGCGGCCGAGGTGCGTCATCCGGAGCGAAATATACTCCGCTCCTTGGTCATCGGAGTGACACTCGTCACGTGCCTCTACCTGCTGGTGAACCTGGCACTCGTCCGAGTGTTGGGGCTAAGTGGTCTTCAGAGTCCAACGGCGATAGTGGACTTTTTTGCCGTGCAGTGGGGTGACTTTGGTCGGCGAATGATCAGCCTGCTAGTTTGCCTTTCGTGTCTCGGCGCGATCAATGGGACGCTCTTTGCCGGCTCACGGATCTATTACGCCGTGGGGACCGAGCATCGATTCTTTGGCTGGCTGGGGCGTTGGAATGGCAAGTTCGATGCGCCCGTGCGGGCACTGTCCCTGCAAGGTGTGATCTCCCTGGTCTGGGTCGTTGTGTTCGGTCTGATTGCAGGTGGAGAGACCGGATTTCTACGTCTGCTGGCATTCACCTCACCGATTTTTTGGTCCTTTGCCATCTTGATTGGATTGTCTCTATTTGTGTTGCGCTACAAGGAGCCGCACGTCTCGCGGCCGCACCGCTTGGTGATGTTTCCCTGGACGGCCATCATCTTTTGCCTCTCGTGCCTCTTCATGCTGCACGCGGCTGTCACGTATGCCCAGTTCTTGCAGTCGCAACGGACAGGCTGGTCGCCGGAAGCGATTGTGACCTCAGTCGTCCTGGTTGCTGGCGTTGCTGTCACGTTTCTGGAAGCTCGAAGGTCGGTAAGCTAGGCAGGCTCTATCGGCTCTATCGGTTTTAGCGGCAATCGTCCTGGGCGAGCGTCGACATTATGACTAGTCGCGCAAGGGTGCGCGCGGGTTGATAATGTTTCCTGGCCTTAGCCCGACCGGTACGACTCGATGAGCACTGCGGGACCGATCGATCCACTCTTTCCCACGCGCGAGATGCCGCTGTTCACCAGCGGTTCTTCCAGTGGTGCGACGGTCTCGCCCAGCGAACGCGAGCCAATGGATGCGGTACTCATCCAGCAAACCAAGAACGAAATTCGCACGTTAGTCGCCGAGATTAATCAACTTTGTCAGGCCGATATCGGGCTGGCCGAATTCTACGAGGAGTTCCTGCGCCGGGTCGTTTCAGCGCTCGCGTCGCATGGTGGAGCGGTATGGAGCCTGCGGGATGATGGCAGCCTGCAACTCGATTACCAAGTCAACTTGCCCACGACGGAACTGATCGACGATCCGACGCGACAGAATCGCCATGCTCGCCTGCTGCGTAATGTCCTGGCCAGCGGTCAGCCCACGCTCGTGCCACCGCAGTCCGGATCGACGGACAGCGGCGAGGCGGGCAATCCCACCGATTACTTGCTGGTTCTCGTGTGTTTGCGCGTTGACCAGGAAACGTTGGGCGTGGTCGAGATCTTTCAGCGCGCGGGCGGCGGACCCACAACTCAACGCGGTTACTTGCGGTTCCTCGTACAGATGTGCGAGCAAGCCAGCGAATACTTGAAGAATCGGCGTCTGCGACACTTGGGGAATCGCCAAGCGTTGTGGGAGCAAATCGAGGACTTCATTCGCTCGGTCCATCGAGGCTTGGACTCCCAAGCCGTGGCCTACACGATCGTGAACGAGAGTCGTCGTTTAATCCAGTGCGATCGGGTCAGCATCGCCTTGCGGAAAGGCAAATCGCTGGTGGTGGTCGCGGTCAGTGGGCTTGATTCCATCGATCGTCGCGCCGCCGTGGTGCAGCAGTTGGGGCACTTGGCCACCGTGGTCGCGGCGGCTCAGCGACCACTGTGGTATCAGGGGCAGCAGCGTGACTTGCCACCTCAAATCGAAGAACCTTTGCAAGCCTACGTTGATCAAGCCCATACCAAGGCGTTGGCCGTGGTGCCGCTCTATCCACCAGACGGCGACGAGTCCGACAATCAAGACTCGCACCAGCGGCAACCTCTGGGCGCGCTGATTGTCGAAGAGCTCGCCAGCAGCCGCTTGCCGGAAGGTTTGACCGAACGCGTCGAGATCGTGGCGACCCATAGTGCCTCCGCGCTGGCCAACGCCATCGAGCACGAAAGCCTCTTCCTAATGCCCGTCTGGCGAGCGTTGGGGAAAGCCAGTTGGATCGTTCGTGCCCAGACACTTCCCAAGACGTTGGCTGTGGTCCTGACCTTTTTGCTTCTGGCTATCGGGCTGGTTGTGATCCCGGCAGATTTCGACTTATCCGCGACGGGCAAGCTGCAGCCCGCGTTTCGTCGCGAGATCTTCGCGCACCTCGACGGCGTCGTCATTGATGTGCCGGTGAAGCACGAAGCGTACGTTCAGCGTGGCGATGTGCTGGCCCGCATGAGCAACAATCAGCTCGACGTCGAGATCGCGAACCTCATTGGTCGCAAACGCACAACTCAGGAACGCATCCGCAGTCTGACGCGGGCTCAGTACGATCAACGCTTGACGGTCGAGCAGCAGAACCAAATGGCGGGCGAACTACTGCAATTGGCTCAGGCGGAAGAGAGCATCGATCGCGAACTCGCGCTGCTTTACGAACAACAAGAGCGACTCGTCCTGCGCAGCGAGATCGATGGGCAGGTGGTGACGTGGAGCGTCGGTGATGTGCTGTTACGCCGACCGGTCCAGCGTGGTCAAAGCCTGATGACGATCGTCGATCCACGTGGCGAATGGGAGTTGGAACTCGACATGCCCGAGAACCGCATGGGCCATCTCCTGCGAGCGCTCGACGACGATTCCGCACAACTCCTCGTGACGTTCATGCTGGCCTCGCATCCGGGCTCGGAGTTCGCCGGACGCGTGGTGGAAGTCCACCGCGTCGCCGAAGTTCGCGGAGAACGCGGCAATGCCGTCTTGGTACGCGTTGCCATCGACAAAGCGGATCTGCCCGAACTGCGGAGCGAAACAACCGTCACCGCACGCGTCCACTGCGGACGGCGTTCGCTGGGCTTTGTGATTTTCCATGAACTGATCGAGACCATTCAAACCAAAGTACTGTTTTATCTCTAATACTCAGGTCCGGCGTCGCTGGCCTGTTTGATACTTACGATGTCACTTATGCGCGCCGTGCGCGCAAGTTGTAGAGCGGAACTTGTTCCGTTTGCCGCGGACGGCACGGCTTCGAACGGAACTAGTTCCGTTCTACTGTTTGGTTGCGGCTCCGCCGCGATAGGAGAATTTGTCGCGATGAACTTTGCTACCACGTTGCTTCTGGCACTGACCATTTCGGTCCCCCGAGTCGAAACGGATTCGCCCTCGCACTCGACCCAGGCCATTTTGTCTCATTGCCAAGTGCTGCTGATCAACGACGTGGATGTTCCCGCCGAGGAAGCGGGGCGTCTGTTAGCGGTCAATGCCAAGGAAGGCGACTATGTCGAGCAAGACGCGTTAATCGCTCAAATCAACGATCACCAAGCGTTGTTGTCGAAAGTCGCTGCGGAGCTCGAACGCGATGCGGCTCAGGTTCGAGCAGACGATGACATTGAAGTGCGGTACTCGGTCAAGTCGTTCGAGTTGGCGGAAGCCGAGCTTAATCAAGACATCGAAATCAACCGACGCTCGCCCGGTACGGTGCCCGCCACCGAGATCCGCCGCAAGCAACTCGAGCGCACTCGCGCGGAGTTGCAGATTGATCGCAGTCGCCTCGAACTGAAAGTGTCGCAGATGACCGTCGAGGTGAAGGCGGCCGCGGTGCAGGCGACGGAGGACAGCATCCAGCGCCGTCGCATCGTCGCGCCCTTCGCCGGGCAGGTGATCCAGGTCTTTCGTCAAAGCAACGAATGGGTCAACGTCGGCGAGCCGATCATGCGCATCGTGCAGATGGAACGCCTGTTCGTCGATGGCTTCATCAGTGGCGCGGACTACAGCGTCGTCGACATCGCGAATCGACCGGTGACCGTCGAGATCGATCTGGCTCGTGGTCGTAAGGAAAAATTTCGCGGACAAGTCGTCTTCGTGAATCCGCTCGTGCAAGCCGGCAATCGCTATCGCGTGCGGGCCGAGGTCGAGAACCGTCAGGAGAAATCGCAATGGCTGCTCAATCCTGGCTCGACCGCGACGATGATCATTCACCTGCAATGATCGTGGAGTTTTTATGACGACGGCTACTCCACGTATGGTCTCGGGAAGTTCCCGTGCGCTGCAATTGCGGATGCGCGCGGATCTACAGATTCAGCAGCAAACCTATTTGGGGCGACGCTACTGGATTGTGAAAGACCCCGTGGCGTTGAAGTACTATCGCTTCGAGGAAGAAGAGATCGCGCTCCTCCAGATGCTCGACGGGGAAGCCAGCTTGGAATCGATCCAGGCCCGATTCGAGCAGCGTTTTGCTCCACAGAAGATCTCGCTTCAGGAGTTGCATCAATTGGTCGGGATGTTGCATCGCTCGGCGCTGGTCGTTTCCGATGCCGCGGGACAGGGCCGACAACTTTGGCAACGCCACCAAGAACAATCGCGGCGCAAACGCCTGTCGTCGCTGACGAACATCCTGTGCATTCGCTTCAAGGGCTTTGATCCCGATCGCCTGTTGAGCTGTCTCGACCGGTGCTGTGGTTGGATGTTTTCGCCGACTTGCTTTCTATTCAGCCTGATATTGGCCATCGCCGCCTTGTTGCTGGTGACGGCGCAGTTCGATGTCTTTCAGGCGAAGCTCCCGTCGTTTGGTGACTTCTTCGCGTCGCAAAACTGGATTTGGCTGGCGCTTACGCTCGCGGCCACGAAAGTGCTTCACGAGTTTGGTCATGGTTTGTCGTGCAAGCACTTCGGTGGCGAGTGTCACGAAATGGGAGTCATGTTGTTGGTCCTGACACCCTGCCTGTACTGCAACGTTTCGGATGCGTGGATGCTTCCCAGCAAATGGAAACGCATCGCGATTGGCGGGGCGGGCATGTATGTCGAGATGCTCCTCGCCTCGGTCTGTACGTTCCTATGGTGGTTCACGCAACCGGGATTACTGAACTACCTCTGTTTGAACGTCATGTTCGTCTCGTCAGTGAGCACCTTGCTATTCAATGCCAATCCGCTGATGCGCTATGACGGCTACTATATGCTGTCGGATTGGATCGAGATTCCGAACTTACGGCAGAAGGCCACAACGATCCTGCAACGCAAGCTCGCGGCCTGGACCTTGGGACTGGCGGAAACCCCCGACCCGTTTCTACCTCAGCGACGGCAACTGTTCTTCGCACTTTACACGGTGGCCGCGGCGATCTATCGCTGGGTGGTGATGGCGGCCATCTTGTGGTTCCTCTATCAAGTCTTCGAGCCTTATGGCTTGCAGATCATCGGCCAGATGATCGCCGTGTTCGCCATCGGTGGCCTGGTGCTGCAGCCACTGTGGAAGATGGGAAAATTTCTCCAAGTACCTGGGAGGATGGATCGCGTGAAGAAGCCGCGGATGTTCACCAGCGCCGCCATTGTCGCCGTCGCGATCGTGGGAATCTTTCTGCTTCCCGTACCGCATTACGTGCGCTGTGGGTTTTATGTCCAGCCACGTGGCGCGGCGTCGGTGTATGTCGAATCGGCGGGTGAGTTGCAACAGATTCATGTCCAGCCGGGTGAAGTGGTGGCGGCGGGACAGTCGCTCGTGACGCTGGCGGATGTCGATCTGCAAATCGCTCTGACGCGGCTCTCAGGCGAACGACAGGGGCTGGAAACCAAACTTCTCAGCCTGCGACAACGGTCGTTCAACGACGACTCGGCCGCCTTGGAGATCGCCGAGGTGGAAGAAGCGTTGGTGGCCTTGGATGATCAGATCCAGCGGCGGCAACGAGAATTGGCGTTGCTCCACGTGACGTCGCCGCGCGAGGGTGTGGTCATTCCTCCGCCGACCAATCCACGACCGCGGGACGATCCCAGTCGTCTGCCCAACTGGTTTGGTACGCCCTTCGAGCAACGTAACCTGCATGCGCTGCTTGCTGCCGGAACTCCCATTTGTCAGATCGGTGATCCCGCCCACATCGAAGCGATCCTCGCCATCGACCAAAGTGAAATCGAATTCGTGTATCCCGGCCAGAGCGTCGAATTCTTTGTGTCGCAGCTTCCCGGTCGCAAGCTCCGTGCGCAGCTCGATCAAGTGTCCCGGTTGGATATGAAGTTCGCTCCGCCCAGCCTGTCTAGCAAGACGGGAGGTGACGTGATCACGCAAACCGATCCTTCAGGACAGGAGCGACCGCTGAACACGACGTATCAAGCCAATGCTCCGCTGGAGTCTGAGGCCGGCAATGTGCTAATCGGTGCCACGGGCCGGGCTCGGATTCATGCCGGTTATCAGACGGTCGCCGCCCGGCTCTGGAGATACCTGTGCAAGACGTTTGACTTCAGCGTCTGAAGCCAGGTTGGTTAGGCTGTCAATCCGCCCTCGGCATCGTCAGCCGCGCGACTGCTACCGGAATCGATACCCGCCGCATTCGGCTGAAAATCGGGAATCGGAACAATACGGGCACTGCCTTGTCGCAACGTGGGTTCACCCGTCGGTGTGTCGTCGCTAGGTGTCTCTGCGGGAGTCGGTGACGTCTCGGGTGCCGGAGATATGATCGTTGGCGGGGTCTGTGCCGGCGCGAGCACGCGATTGGAAACCGTGGGCGCGATGGTTTGCACGCTCGCGGGAGCATAGTAAGTCACCGTGGAGGGAGCCGTGGTGGTGGCACAGGGCGAGCAACTGTCGATCGGCACACGCATCGTCACCGTCCGCGGCACCATCCGCGTGGACGTTTCAGCCACCCACTTGGCCACGGTGTGTGGCACCTGAACCGTTTGCGTATCGGTCATCCACTTGCAGACACGCACTTGGACCGGTTCTTCCTTCGTCTCGTACTCGATCCGCTGTGTGGTGACTTGGATGGGCTGCTCCACCACCTCATCCACCCACTTGTTGACTTGAACCTGAACGGGCTCCTCCACCACTTCGTCCACATAGCGTGTCACATTAACCGGCACTTGTTCGTTGACGACCTGTTGTTGATAGGTTGTATGGGGCACTTCCACCGAAACGACATTCGGCACGTACTGACGCTGCACTTGGTAGACGGCCGGTGGTGCCGTGGGCACCCAGTGCAAGCCACCGCGTTGGTACTGAGTCGTTCCCGTGGCGGGATTCACCACGTAGCCGCCTTGCAGCCACTGCAAGCGATTTCGGGAAGGTTGTTGCGTGAGCACCATTTGATCGACGAACCCACCTTGATCCACCAATTGCGTTTGCATCGTCGTCACGGGTTGGCAAGTGACATGGCTGCGATTCTGGAGCACCTGTTCCGTAACCGGTCGGCGGACGGTGCGCTGCTGCATCCGCGTCTCAGTTTCACAAACGGCTTTACGAACCGTGCTGCGTTGAATTTGTGTGGACGTCTCGTTGACTGGTTTGGCCACCGTATAGCGGCGCACGCGGGTCTCGGTTTCCCAGACGGGCTTCTGCGTGGTGACCTGCTGCTCTTGAATCACGGTTTCGTAATTCAGCCGATAAACCGTAACCGGTTGTTCCTCATAGATGGTCTGGGTTTGGATGCGGTAAGCCGGATAGACCGTCTGCCCTTGGGCCGTCGCCTGAAACGATGCACAGGCCAACACGGTGGCAAGAGTACCGATTGCGGAGGTCCTGCAAGTTAGGTTCATCAACGTTCTCACTTCATCAGGTGGCAGTTGTATGATCGCTGGATGGTGTCTTCAGCGGTTGGATT